>JBKJSR010000283.1:0-21362 GCA_046594355.1 Bryobacter sp. | reverse complement strand
CCGATCGAGGAGTTGGAGGGACGCAGCGCGATTTCCTTCGAGAAAGCGGTCTTCGTCGAGCAGGCTGTTTGTTTCGCGAACGAACTCGAAAATCGCCGCCAGGGCTTCGGCGGTGTTGAGGTCGTCGTCCATCGAAGCTTCGAATTTTTCGAGCGCCAGAGTACACAGCTTCGAAATTTCTTCGCCGGTGCCTTCTTGCAGCCTGGCTGTTTCGAGGCGCAATTTGTAATTGCGCAATCGATCGATGGAGGCTTGAGCACCCTTGAGCGAATCGAGCGTGAAGTTCAATTTTTTGCGGTAGGGGACGCTCATCAGCAGGAAGCGCAAGGCTTCTGGCGTATGTCCCATCTCCATCAATTCACGCAGGGTGAAAATGTTTCCGATGCTCTTCGACATCTTTTGCATGTCGACGTGGAGGTGTTCGCAGTGGATCCAGAAGCGGGCGAAGGGTTTGCCGGTGGCGCACTCGGACTGGGCGATTTCGTTCTCGTGGTGAGGGAAGGCAAGGTCGATTCCACCGGTATGAATGTCGAGCGTGTCGCCCAGATACTTCATGGCCATTGCCGAGCATTCGATGTGCCAGCCGTGGCGGCCTGCGCCGAAGGGCGCATCCCAGTAGGGCTCTTCGCCTTTACGGGCCTTCCATAGAACGAAGTCGCGAGCGTTGTCTTTTTCGTACTCGTCATTGTCGACGCGTGCACCGGCCTGGATGCCTGAAAAGTCGTGATGGGACAGTTTGCCGTATTCGGCGAATTTGCCGATGCGGAAGTAGACACTGCCGTCCGAGTCGTAGGTAAAGCCTTTGTTTTGGAGTATTTCGATCAGGCCGACCATCTCGTGGATATGCTCGGTAGCGCGGACGATCTTTTCCGGCTTTTCGAGCCGCATGGTCGCCATGTCCTCGAGAAAATACTTCTCGTATTTGAGGGTATATTCGCCCATGGGTATGCCCAACTCCATGGACTTGCGGATGATCTTGTCCTCGACATCCGTGATGTTCATGACGTGATTTAGAACAAAGCCGCGATAGCGCAGCCAGCGCCGGAGCGTGTCGTTGAAAGTGAAGGTGCGCAGATTGCCGATGTGCGCATAATTGTAGACCGTCGGGCCGCACGAATACATGCGAACAGTTCTACCGTCGGCGGGGGTGAAGAGCTCTACTTTCAGGGAGAGGGTATTGAAGAGGCTTAGGGCCATGGAATTGGTTGAATCTCCCAGTTTAGCCCGAGTAGCTGGATCAGGACTCAGACAAAGTGCGGATATGTTCGAGGACGCGGAGATGTACTTTGTGGATGATCGCGTCTGTCCAGAGGCGCCAGTAGGCGGACGGGTAAAGCGATTGCCGATACCAGGTTGTTCCTTCGAGTAGCGTGCGGCGGCCTGAGTGAAGTGGCGTGAGTTTGAATTGGCCGCGTTTGGATTGCAGGTAGTCATTGAGGTGAGGCGGGTGAATCGCGTAAGGACTCAGTTCCGTCAAGGGTGCGGGGCTGCCGCTCACACTGAAGGCGAGCAGCTTTTGTTCTTGCCAATCCGTGATCGGCTCAACAAACGGTCCGGTGGAAAACTCGCAATAGCGAATCGCGCCGGGGCCAGTGCCTACGATGCGGGCGCGAATGGGGTAGGCGATGCCGGCCCGGAAGATCAGTTCCGTGGGAGGAGGCAGTTCCGGGAAGGCGAGGACCAGGGGCCAGACGCGAGCGGGCGGAGCGTCGATCTCGATTGTGGTTACGACGGAGAAGAGTTCGAGCGGGGCATTGGCAAAGCGTTCACCCGCCGCCGAAAGCGGGCACAGAGTTAGCAGAGAGGCGGCAACGATCATCGCTTGCCGTGTGGTGTGGCGAGGGTCTGGGCGGACAATTTCACGGCCTACCACGACTCCAAGCGCGGCGAGTGGAATCGCCAGGGGAACGCACATGAGCAGGCAAATTAACACTTCAAAGGCAACCGCCAGCAGCCCCAGGGCAGCCATGCCCACGGCCAATAACGCCGATCCAAAGCAGTAGCCAAAGCTTCTTGGCGCAGGAATTGAGACGAGCAGGGTGGTGAGCACTCCCGTGCCGAAGGGGACGGCAAAAAAGATTCCCAGACCGTAAGTTTGCATCGGGGCTACCGACAAGCCCACAGCCAAACATGCGCAGACTGCCGCAATGCCCGCTGCGGCAAACATCGAAGCGGGCCGCCGCCGATCGAAGAAACGCGATCGCGGCGGAGAAGCGCCGATGTCTTCCTTCTCGTCGAAAGATTCCGGTGCAGCAACCAGATAAGTGAAAAAGATCAAATTGATGACGGGCAGAAAGAACAGGATCGAAAGCCAAAGGCCCAACCGAAGGGCCAACAGCCGTCTTGCCGTCAGCCAGATGCCAAGCGCCGTGAATGGAATCGATACCGCAAGCATCGTCAGTGCAAGGTTGAGTTCAGAAGCAGGATAGTTGAAGACGCTGAGATTCAACGGAGACCAATAAAGCATCAAGGTCCAAGGTCGGCCAAAGGATTTGAGAATGCTCGCGTCAATCGCAAATTTGACGAGCATGAGGAGCAGGCCACAGAAGAAATACGAATGGCGTCCGATCGGCTGCATGGCGAGAGAATAGCACCGGAAGTTAACATAAGGGATTGCAACCCTTTCAATTTGAGCTTGAGGCGGTGTGTCCGGATACCGGTGCCAGAGCCGGCAAGCTGCATACACCGCATGGCGTCATCCCGACCCCGATCTTTATGCCAGTTGGCACCCAGGCGACCGTAAAGGGCGTGATGCCGCGCGATCTCGAAGATGAGGTGGATGCCCCGATCATCCTTTCGAACACCTATCACCTGTTTTTGCGGCCTGGCCACAAGACGGTGGAGGCATTGGGCGGGCTGCATAAGTTCATGAACTGGCCACGCGCCATTCTGACCGATAGCGGAGGATTTCAGGTATTCAGCTTGAGCGAGCTAAGGAAAGTAAGGGAAGATGGCGTTGAATTTCAGAGCCATCTCAATGGGGACCGTCACGTGTTTACGCCCGAGGGCACGGTCGATGTTCAATTGGCCCTTGGCAGCGACATCCTGATGGTGCTGGACGAGTGTACCGAGTATCCGGCAAGCTACGAACGTGCGCGGAGCAGCATGGAGCTGACTACTCGCTGGGCCCGGCGCGCGTTTGATCACTATCGGGGGCCTCGGGCTGAAAAAGAAAAGTCGCATGCTCTTTTCCCGATAGTTCAGGGGGGGATGCACCGGGACCTGAGGGTGGCCTCGGCCGAGTCCCTTATGGAATTGAATGCATATGGATACGCAATCGGGGGACTGAGTGTCGGCGAGCCCAGGCCGGAAAGCCTGGCGATGACGGAGGTAGTTGCTCCGATGCTGCCCGCGAACAAGCCGCGCTACGTGATGGGGGTGGGGCTGCCCGAAGAACTGCCCGAGTATGTAGCGCGTGGCGTAGACATGATGGATTGCGTCATGCCCAGCCGAAACGCCCGGAATGGGTGTTTGTTTACCTCGGAAGGCCGCATTGTGATCAAGAACGCGAGGCACAAGGAAGATGGCGGTCCGCTCGACCCCGCCTGTTCGTGTTACACCTGCCGGAATTTCTCGCGCGCCTATCTTCGCCACCTCTTCCTGGCGCAGGAAATTTTGTTCTCGACTTTAGCCACAATTCACAACTTGCGGTATTACCTTGACATCATGCGCCGGATGCGGGGTAGTATTTTGGATGGGACATTCCCAAAGTTTCTTGCTGGAATGCGCTCGGGCGCAAACCGCGAAACCCAGGAAGTTCCAAAAGACTGTAGAATCTTCTAGAAAGACCCCGGAATACCAATCGTGATACTGCCCGCCCTTTTTTTGCAGGCCATCCCAAGCCAGCTGCTCGGATTTTTGCCCATTGTGGCCATGTTCGGGATTATGTATTTTCTTGTGCTGCTGCCCGCGCAGCGGCAGAGGAAACAGACCAAAGACATGCTGGCTAACCTGAAAAACGGGGATGAGGTGGTGACGAGCGGGGGCATCATCGGAACGATTATTTCAATCAACGACGAGGATCAGAGCCTCGTGATCCGTGTCAAACCGGACGCTGTGAAGCTGAGGTTTGCACGGCAGAGTGTCGCCAGTGTGATTGTGCCGGAAGGCGCAATGAAGCAAAAGTAATCTCGCCGGAGCCAGATCAGGCCGAGCGGGCGGGAATTCAAGCAGGAAGGTTTCGTAATGGATAGAAGTTTGTGGATCAAGATTGCGTCGATTGTTGGCGTGACCTTGGTGTGTCTCTACGGCATAATCGGGATTCCGAAGAATCAAAAGGAGTTGGTAGACAACTTCAACAAGAACATCAAGCTGGGGCTCGACCTGAAGGGTGGAAGCCAGTTGGTGTTGCAGGTTCAGGTTCAAGATGCCTTTAAGGCGGAAGCCGACCAGCTCATCGACCGTCTGAAAACAGAACTGAAGACGGCTAGTATCGACTATGCTTCATTCGACCGGAACGAACCGGGCACGATCGAAGACGCGGACAAGATCGAAATCGTGGGCAAGGGAATTCCCGTCGCGAAGACAGGCGATTTCCGCCGTCTCGTGAACGAGCGCTTTCCGGACTGGAATGTGACGAGCACTTCCGGCACCGACTACAAGTTGACGCTTAAGCCGACCTCGGCGATCGATTTGCGCAAGAAAACTGTTGCCAGCTCGATCCGCACGATTGAAAGCCGTATCGACGGCCTCGGACTTGTCGATGCGAGCGTGCAGCAGCGCGGTGCCGCCGAAACGGAACCAGAGATTCTGATCCAGATGCCGGGTGTCGACGATCCGGCCCGCATCAAGCAGATACTCCAGACCGCCGCCCTGCTTGAGCTTTATGAAGTACAGGAAGGGCCGTTTGCGTCTCGCGACCAGATGCTGAGCCAGTTCAACGGCATTCTTCCGGCAGGCACGAAGCCGGTGCGCGGGATGGGTACGCAAGAAAGCTGGTTTCTGCTGAAGCGGGCACCGGTGATTACGGGCCGCGACCTGCGGGATTCGCGCGCTTCTCAAGACAGCATGAACAATGGCTGGGTCACAAGTTTTGTGTTAAGCCAGGATGCCGCCGGCCGCTTTGGCCGCTTCACCGAAGCCAACATCAACAAGCGCCTCGCGATCGTCCTCGACGGGCAAGTCCGCAGCGCACCGACGATTCAGAGCAAGATCTCCGACAACGGCCAAATCACCGGGGCCGCATCTCAGCAAGAGGCGAACGATCTGGCGCTGGTTCTCCGCGCCGGTTCGCTTCCCGCGAGCGTGATCTATCTGGAAGAGCGGACCGTTGGACCGTCGCTTGGTGCCGATTCCATTCGCGAAGGACTGATGAGCGGCGTAGTCGGTTTGATTGCGGTGGTTTTTGTAATGCTGGTCTACTACAAAAAAGCAGGCATCAATGCCACGATTGCGCTGATTTTGAACGCGATCATCCTCATTGCCGTACTCGCCTACTTTGGGGCAACGCTCACACTGCCCGGCATTGCCGGCGTGGTGCTGACGATCGGTATAGCCGTGGACTCGAATGTTCTCATTTTTGAACGCATCCGCGAAGAACTCCGCGCCGGCAAGGCAGTGCGGCTGGCGATTGATAATGGCTTCAGCCGGGCATTTCTGACGATCATCGACACCCACGTGACCGCAGTGGTCTCGAGTGCATTTCTCTTCATCTTCGGTACGACCAACGTGAAGGGCTTTGCCGTGACGCTGATCATCGGTTTGCTGGCAAACGTATTCACCGCCGTGTTCGTCTCGAAGGTATTGTTCGAGTGGGAATTGAGCGGAAATAAAAAGGTAACCACGCTGAGCATCTAGCTTGGCGAAAGAATTAACATTCTTTTCGCTGTTGAGCGGGAAAAACCGTTCCGGCGGGATTCAGAAAGGATAGGCTAGTGTCCGACCTCAATGGGCACTAGCCGGATTAAAGGCAGCATGCAGATTTTTCGCGATACAAATTTTGATTTCATGGGCAACAAATGGCCCATGATTGGTTTCTCGCTACTCCTCACGGTCGCAGGTCTCATTAGCCTGGTGATTGAAGGCGGCCCCCGTTACGGCATCGATTTCAAAGGTGGAACTTTGCTTTACGTCAAGTTTGCCGAAAAGCCGAGCGAAGAATCGGTTCGATCCGCGCTCAGCAAGAAGATTCCCGGTGAAATTTCGGTTGTAGCCGTTCAGGGCACCAACGAACTCATGATCCAGACGGAAATTCGCAATGAGCGCGAATTGCAATCGACGCGTCAGTCGATAGAAGACACGCTGGCGAGTGTTTTTGGTTCCACGCCTGAAAGGTTGAACTTCACCGGCGCGGCTGCGGCACGGGTATACGAGAGGCTCAATCTGCCCCTTCAGCGCGGCGGGGTGTTCATCAACGATGAAGATTTGAGAAAGCTCGTCACCGAAATGCTCAGCTTCCGCGACAAGCAGAAGGGTGGCATGCTCGGCAACCTGGACGAGTTGAGCAAGGTTCCCGGTGTCACGCCACAAATATTAAATGTGATCAAGCAGGAATCGTACCTCGGCAAGTACCTGGTACGAAACACGGAAGTGGTTGGCCCAAGAGTCGGCAGTGAATTGCGCACGAAGGCATTGCTTGCCACGCTTTACGCGCTGGCTGGGATGTTGATTTACGTGGGCCTGCGATTTGAGTTCGTATACGGTTTTGCGGCTGTGATCGCGGTTTTACACGACACAATCATCACCGTAGGACTTTTTTCTTTATTTCACAAAGAGATTTCCTTGACAGTGATTGCCGCACTCCTTACATTAGTGGGTTACTCGATGAACGACACGATTGTAGTTTTCGACCGAATTCGTGAAAATCTACAGCGCGGGCGCAAGGGAGACATGACCGAAATTGTGAATCGCAGCATCAACGAAACGTTGAGCCGGACGATCATGACCTCCGGTCTCACGCTCCTCACTGCGATCTCGTTGTGGCTGTTTGGTGGTCAGGTGCTGAACGGATTTGCCTTCGCCCTGACGGTAGGCATTATAGTAGGAACCTACTCTTCGATTTTTGTGGCGAGCCCGATTTTGGTGTTCTGGCAGGACTTCATGAGGAAGCGCGGGGACAATCAAAAAGGCGGTGGGGCAACGCCATCCGTGAACGTCGCGAAGAAAATCGCGGCGAAATAAAGCTTTACGCTTCTGGAACTTTGGCCATGGGGCTGGTGTCTAGGATTAGGGAAAGGGCTAAGAGATGTTTGAGCAAAGTCTAATGATGGATGATAGCCAGACGAGGCGAGCCAGCTCGGTGCTGGTTTCGTTTCTGGTGCAGATGAGTTTGCTGGTAGTACTGGTGATTCTGCCCATGATTTACTACGAGACGATCGGCGCGGCAGCTCTAGGCAGCAGCCTGGTGGCACCACCACCACCGCCGCCGCCACCGCCGCCACCGGCAGCAGTGCAGCCTGTGAAGGTCAAGATTGTCCCCAAACAATTTAACGCCAATGTGCTGATGGCCCCAAAAACGATTCCTAAAGATATCGCCATGATAAGGGAAGAAGAGCTGCCGATGGCCAGTGCTTCCGGCGGTGTGCCTGGAGGCATTCCCGGAGGTGTACCCGGTGGCGTGATGAGCGGATTGATTAGCTCCATCCCCGGACCTCCTCCTCCCAAAGTAGATCCACCAAAGCCGAAGCCTCCACTCGTGCCAATCCGTGTAGGCGGTAATGTGCAGAGCGCCAAGCTGATCCGGCAACCAAAGCCCTCGTATCCGCCACTTGCGCGGCAGGCCCGAATCTCTGGCATTGTCAAATTCAATGCCGTCATCGCTAAAGATGGCTCGATCCAAAACCTAACCATGATCTCCGGTCATCCTCTGCTTGTGCAGGCGGCGACCGAGGCGGTCAGGCAGTGGGTGTATCAACCCACGCTCCTTAACGGGGAACCCGTTGAGGTGATTACCACAATCGACGTGAACTTCACGTTGAGCCAGTAATCCCGATTTGTCGGCGCTGAACCAGTTCGAAATAGTAGTACCCAAGACCAATTAAAACTCGCAGGAGAATTTTGCATGCTTTTCACAATGCAATCCATGGGCTTCCTTTTGTTGCAGGAAGTCGGATTCGATGTACTTACGATGTGGAGCCAGATGGGTTTCCTCGCCAAGGCAGTAGTAGTGATTCTGTTCATCATGTCGGCATGGTCGATCGGAGTCATGATCGACAGACTCATCGCCTTTAACGCCGCCAAGACGCAAAGCCGCCAATTTGCACCCGCAGTAGCCGGTGCGCTCCGCGAAGGAAAGCTTGATGAAGCCATCAAGATCGCCGATCGCTACAAGAAGTCCCATTTGGCCAAAGTTGTTGTCGCCGGACTACAGGAATTCAAAGCTCATCAGATGAGCACAGAAATTTCCGGCGAAACGATTGAAGCCTCCAAACGTGCTCTCGAGCGCGCCGAAGCGATCGTCCACGCAGAATTGAAGCGCGGTGTTTCGAGTCTTGCGACTATTGGTTCCACAGGCCCCTTCGTAGGGTTGTTTGGTACGGTAGTCGGCATTATCAACGCGTTCAAGGGTATCGCCAGCGAAAAGGCCGCCGGTCTCGGCGCTGTAGCTGGTGGTATTTCAGAAGCGCTGGTCACCACCGCTCTTGGTCTGTTCGTAGCTATCCCTGCCGTGGTCATGTACAACTATTTCACCAACAAAGTGGAATCGTTTGACATCGAGATGAACAACTCGAGCTCCGAACTGCTCGACTACTTCATCAAGCGTTCACAGGCCGCCAAGCGCACCTAATGTCCGCATTGAATTAAGAATAGAATCGAATCTTCGCGAGTTTTTTCCCTTCCTTGGGCTGGTGCTTTTTGCGGCCAGCCGGAGGAAGGCGGGAATCAGTGAGGAGAAGGGAACACGGACATGGCAGCAAGAAGACAGGCAGAACCCCCGGTATCAGACATCAACGTAACGCCCATGGTGGACGTTATGCTGGTCATGCTTATCATTTTCATGGTCATCACCCCCATGTTGCAAAAGGGCGTGAGCGTCGAGAAGGTCAGAACCAGAAACCCGATTGCAATGAAAGATGCCGACAAGGAAGACGCAATCCTGGTCAGCGTTACGCGTGCCGGTGATACTTTCTTGGGCACCACCAAGATGGCCCCCGATCAGATGCCCACCAAGATCAAGGACATGTTGACCAACAAGCCGGAGAAGGTGGTTTACATCAGCGCAGACCGCCGTGCCAAATACGAGCGGGTTGTAACGGTCATTGATGAAATACGGAACGCCGGTGTCGAGCAGTTGGGGTTGATCACCGAAGAAATTCAAGCAGTCGGCGCACCGCCGGCGGGCCAATAAGAGAACGGGAAAGAAGGAGACACCGCATATGTCAATGGCATCTGGTGGCAAGAGGGGGCTGTCCTGCGACATCAACATGACCCCTATGATCGACGTTCTACTCGTTCTGATCATTATTTTCATGGTGATTACTCCGCTGGTACCGAAAGGTCTTGAAGCCCGCGTGCCTCAGCCTCCTCCGCCCAATCAGCCTCCACCGCCTGAAAACGACCGCACGGTGGTAGTGATTATCGAGAAGGACAAGACCATGAAGATCAATCAGGAGTCGATCCTGTTTGAAAATCTTTCCAAGCGGCTCGAGGACATCTTCAAGACCCGGGCTGAGCGCGTCGTCTTTGTGAAAGGTGATCCGGATCTGGAATATCAGGAAGTGGCGAAGGTGATTGACGTCGCCAAAGGAGTCGGCATCGACCAGGTTGGTTTGATGACCAAGAAGGTGGAAGCCGGCGAATAGCCGGGTGCGAGGAGGACAATCATCAAAATGTTTAAAGCTCTGAATCCCCATACTCGCGTGATCGCAGCGGCCTTGGCCACGCTAGGGCTGCTTGTGTTCGCGAGCGGTTGTGAAAAATTGAAAGCCCGCGACGCCCTGAACAAGGGCGTGCAAGCGTACAAGGCGACGAAGTACGATGCGGCGGCACGCAAGTTTAAGGAGGCGATCGACGCCGACCCGACCTTTGAGGTGGCAAGGCTTTATCTGGCCACTTCCTACATGAGTCAATGGATACCGGGCGCGGATTCTCCCGAAAACAAGGCCATGGCCAAAATGGCCGAAGACGAGTTCATGGAAGTGCTGCGCCGCGATCCAAAGAACAAACTTGCCACGGAATCCATCGCATCCATGCGGTATAACCAGGCCAATGCGTTTCCGAATCTCGAGGACAAATTGCGGGTCATGGACGACGCGAAGGTTTGGTACGCGAAGCTGGTAGAAATCGATCCCGACAACGCCAAGGCGCATTACAGTCTTGGTGTAATCTCCTGGTCCAAGTGGTATCCGAAGTACAAGATGGCTCGCGAAAGCGCCAAGATGAAGCAGGAAGACCCGGGCCCGATCAAGGACAAAAAAATCCGCGAAGAGCTTAAGGCCAACTATGCGGGGCTGGTGGAAGAAGGAATCAAGCAACTGGAGATGGCGATTGAAAAAGACAAGGTTTACGACGACGCCATGGCTTACCTGAATTTGCTGATTCGCGAACGCGCCGATCTGGCGGACAATGCGGACGACTATAAACGGGACATTGCCACGGCGGACAATTGGGTAGCAAAGGCACTTGAGGCGAAAAAGATCAAGGCTATCGATCTTGAGAAAAAAGCCAAAGGCATCAGCAAGTCGAATTAGTTTGCTTAAAAGTGATTGGCAGTTTGGCGGACCAGCAATGGTCCGCCATTGTTTTTGGCCGTTGCGAAGCATGCTCCAAGTTTTCAGCAATTGACCAAACGAGCCGGATCGCGAAATAATTGAACAAGGATATCTGGCGCAATCGCGCAGGCCGCTCCTCTACCTCTAGCCGTTCCAATGGAAATCAAGCTTAAAAACGCCGCTCCTCCTGCATCCTCCGTTCCGGAAGATTCAGAAGCCAATCTCGTGGAGCGGCGATTTCTGGAATTGGAAAAATCATTCTCCGTTAACCGGCCCAAAGAGGATGTAACAAAGCTGCGAACCGCCTTTGAATTTGCCCGCGATCAGCACGCCGGCCAAGCGCGAAAAAGCGGCGAGTCTTTTATTCTTCACCCATTGGCGGTGGCAAAGATTCTGGCCGATATGCACATGGATCTGGTTTGTGTAGAAACCGCGCTACTTCACGATGTCGTAGAGGATACGGGCATCACGATCGAAGAGATCCGCAAGCGTTTCGGCGACGAAGTTGCGACCTGCGTCGATGGAGTGACCAAGCTGGGGAAGATTCAGCTTTATTCGCGTGAAGAGCAGCAGGCCGAGAGCGTCCGCAAAATGCTGCTCGCCATGGTTGGCGATATACGCGTCATCCTGGTCAAGCTGAGCGACCGCCTGCACAATCTCCGGACGATCGGCAGTCTCTCCCGCGAAAAGCAGACAAGAATCGGGCAGGAGACCCTCGACATCTATGCGCCGATCGCGCATCGTCTCGGGATGGGTAAGGTAAGGGCTGAGCTTGAACACCTCGCCTTTGGCGCGATCGACCCAGAGGCGCAAGCCGATATCGTGCGGCAGATCGAGCATAAGCGAAAGGCATCGCTCGAGTTCCTGGAAGGCATCCAGAAGAGCGTGGAGCAGAAGCTTGCGCGCGAATCGATACCAGCTCGCGTTGAGTGCCGGCTTAAGCGTCCCTATTCGGTTTATCTGAAACTGAAGAAACAGAAAATTCCAATCGAACAGGTCTACGACCTGCTCGCCCTGCGCATCATCTCGGACTCGCTCAAGAACTGCTATGGCGCTTTAGGTGTGATCCACAACGAGTGGCCTCCCATTCCGGGCCGCATCAAGGACTTCATTGCTATGCCCCGCCAGAACGGCTATCAGAGCCTGCACACAAGCGTGATGGGCCCGGGGGGGCAAGCATTTGAAGTGCAGATCCGAACCGAAGAAATGCACCGCCTGGCTGAAGAAGGCGTAGCTTCACACTGGAAATATAAAGAGGGGCGCAAGGGAAAAAGCACCGAAGAACAATACGTAAACTGGATGCGTCAACTGGTTGAGTGGCAACAGGAGATGCGTGATCCCGGCGAATTCATGTCCACGCTCAAAGTGGATTTGTATTCCGACGAGGTCTATGTATTTACGCCAAAGGGCAAGGTTGTGGTTCTATCCCGTGGCTCTACTCCGGTCGATTTTGCCTATTCCATCCATAGCGATGTCGGCAACGCTTGCGTCGGTTCCAAGGTCAACAACCGGATCGTGCAGCTCAAGTACTCGCTGAAGAATGGCGATGTCGTCGAAATTCTGACACAGCCTGGCCATATGCCGAGCAAGGATTGGCTTGGGTTTGTCAAAACCTCCAAGGCGCGAAACAAGATCAAGCAGATCATCAACGCAACCGAACGATCAAAATCGATCGAGATTGGTGAAAAGTATTTCGAGAAGGAGGCGCGCCGCCTTTCCATCTCCATCTCGAAGCTGGATGAAGGCATACTCGCTCAGGTGCTCGAAGACTACGGCATGAGCAAGCTGGAAGATGTCTTCGCGAATCTGGGTTACGGCAAGCTGGAGGCGCGGCCGATCCTGATGCGTTTTGCCCCCGAGCGGGCGCAAGAGGAAGAAGCAAAAGCGGAGCAGGCACTTGCGGCGGTAGCGCCACCGGAAGTACCCGACAAGACTCTCAAAAATCTTGCTCTGCGGGTGAAGGGCATGAACGATGTTCTGATCTACCGCGCTACTTGCTGCAACCCCATTCCGGGAGAAGCGATTGTCGGGTACATCACGCGCGGCAAAGGAGTCGCCGTACACAGGCTTAGTTGCAGCAATGTCCAAAATCTGATGTATGAAGTGGAGCGCAAGATCGATGTCGAATGGGCCAAGACCGGTGTCGATAGCTTCGATGTCCAGATTTCGATCACCACCGACGACCGTCCGGGAATACTGGCCCAATTTACGCAAGTGCTCTTTAGCGAGAACTCCAATATCCGAAGCCTCGAAGCGCGAGGAGATGAGGAGCGGGGCGGTGACGGCGCCGTTGTCGACATGAAGATCGAAGTTCGGGACAAGCGGCAACTCGAAAAAATCCTGAGTGCGCTGCGGCGCATCCCGGGAGTTAGGGATATCGAACGGAAATCATGAGTTTACAGGAACCGGAACACATCGCTGTTTCAAAATCCAAGGGGATTGAAATCGACTGGAAGGATGGGCTCCACTCCAATTTTGGCTTGCCATTCTTGCGTGACAACTGCCCTTGTGCCCTTTGCACGGGTGCTCATGGCACCGAGCCTCAAAAGACCAGCTACCAGAGTCCCAGCCCGTTCCAGATGTTCAAGCCGACAATCAAGATGCTGAGTTGCGAAGCGGTAGGAAACTATGCACTGCAGATCAACTGGAATGACGGTCATTCCAGTGGCATCTACAGCTTTGAGTATTTGAGGAAATTGGCTACTACAGAAGGCGGAAGTTAACTTCAACCGTCGCCTGCACTGGCACGGCAGCACCGTCTTTTAGGCCGGGCTTGAAACGCCACTTCATTACGGCTTCCATGGCTTTTTCGTCGAGACCCAGTCCCAGGGGACGGATGACGCGAATGTCGCGGGCTTTGCCGGAAGGATCGACGATGATTGAGAGGACGACAGTGCCCTGAAATTTGGCCTTGCGGGCTTCTTCCGAATATTCAGGTTCAACCTTGAATAAGACGGAAGGCGCGGAGACTCCGCCGCCCACTCTGAAAGCACCGCCGCCAGTGCCGCCGCCGGATCCAGGTCCGAACCCAGCTCCACTACCGGAACCAACACCGCCGCCTTTGCCGCTGCCAAAACCGCCGGACCCAGGACCTTGGGAAGGTGCACTTAGGCCGGAGAGGGGGTCGCCCAACATGGGAAGATTCACTTTAGGCAGGGTATTGTCCTGCGCAATGATGGTCGGCTCCATTACGAGCTTCGGCTGTTCAATTTTTTGCAATTGGGGTGGAACAAACTGCTTGGGCGCTATCTTGGGTAGTTTGCCTTTGCTCGGAGGCGTCACATCGCGGGCACCACCACCACCGCCGCCACCCATCGTCTGTTTTTTCGGAGCGGCTTTCGGGATGTATTCGCTGAGCGGTGCAGCCAGAGGTGTGATCTCCCGCACCATATTCTGAACTTCTTTGCTGGTGGAAAGCAGGATCAAGAGTGCCAATATACCGCCGTGGATAAATACCGAGCCTATGGCGCTGCGCGATTCATTTCCAGCAGTTTGGCCCCAAATATCCTTGACAGCAACCGGACGCGAAGTGACCTGGAGAGGAGGCAACTTCGTAGGATTTAGCGTCTCTTTGATTCCCTTCCACAAGGAAACAAAGACATGATCTCCCTCTATGCCCGAGAGGGTTTTTGCCAGATGGTCCTCTAGGCTTGAGGCCGGTTTTTGCTCTTCCGTGCTGATCACGTTATCTTCTGCCCGTTCTAGCGTCGATTGTTTCACCCGAATTCTCCTCGTTCTCTGCCATCGACTCTGCTCTACCTGTCCGACGCTTACCGCTTAACAATGGTTGCAGACGAGAATATGAAATTTGGAAGTGCTACGACTTTGCTTTCATCCTAACATGCCATTCTGCCCTTGCATCACTTGCCGATACGTGAAATGGGCACGATTCGGATGTGCCGGTATTCTCCTTCGATGGCCTCTGGATATTTGTGCATCACGAGCTGCAAAGAATTGCCCAGCCACTTCATTAGAGACACGGAAATACTCCGAGTTTGAGAAGTTTCGGGACCCAGGAAGAAATTTTCACTGCCACCCGGCACTTCGAGAGAAAGCGAAGCCGAATTCAGTAGCGTATTGCGAATTGTCACCTCAAGCTGCAGCACTCCGCTGCGGGCGTCATAGTTCGCGCGAGCCGCAGAAATGTAAACTTTGGGATGGGCCAACAACGACACCGGATTGGGTGTGCGCTCGAGGCAATTGTTCAGCACGATCAGGTTTGAATTGTCAAAGCGAAAAACATTGTCGGCATCTTCGCCCGGCAACACGTTTCCATTCACCATCAGGCTACCCCGGCAGACCGAACGATCTACTAAAAAAGAAAAATGCCGGTCGCGGAATTGGCTGGGCAGACTCACCAGGTAGCGATGCTCGCCCTCGCTCAACGCCGGCTGATCGATCAGTGGAATCTCTTCCGATTTCAGTGTGGGAATAACGGGTTGCACCTGCGTGAAGCTGGGCTTGCAAAAAAGCACAAAAAGGCCGATCCTCAACAAAATCGACCATTTGCAGCTAGCTGGCATCCTGATGGGTGTTGGAGAACTTGGGGAAATGACGTACGCGCGAGCACGGCTGTGGCTGGGGATCAGTTCCGTTGGACTGATCGTGATCTTGGCACTTGCTGCTTTGTTGCTCAATTGGCCCCATCTCGTCTTTGCAGGATTCGCCCCAACTTTCTACTCGGACGCGCTCGGGCTAATTTGGATCATAGCTCTGTACTCGGCCTTGCAGATGCCCTTGGATTATATTGGCGGCTATTGGTTCCTTGCCATTTTTCGCCTCACAGTATATTCGCGACTTCTTTCTGCAGTGCTTGTTTCTGATTGGTTCGGGGTTGCTTGTACTTCAAGCGGGCCGTTTTGGCGGCCGGTGGGCGGTGATGGTAATACTGGCTTTGGTGATGCTCTTGATGGTGGAAGCTCAAGACTGGATTGCCCGGCTGGTTGGGGGGCCTCAGCGTGACCAGCTCGGAATGGATTGCGGGTCGGCGGGTGGTCATGATTTCAGGAATGGACTCTGGATTTTCCGGTGGGCTTGCTGGACTCCCCGGTCGGGAGCGGATCATCTTTCCCGCGCTCTGGCAGAAGGTATTGCCCAAGCCTTTGCTGGGACTCGAAACCGAGCGCCGCTCGGCAACGATCAAAACTGGATGCAGACTTCGCGGGCTCTGCCTCGCAATGGCATGGAACCTGTCCGGCTTCTACCTGAGTTCCCTCTTACCCGGAGCGGGTGTCGCCACGCTTGCTGAATTGTTCCGTACTGCACTCGGGTTTACGATCTGGAGTTTTATCGGTCTTCTGTTGCTGCCCACATTGAGCCGCTACGCCGTTTATGAAATGGATCAAGTTGCCCGATCCAGGGGAATGGCCGAGGAGGAATTTGCTCTGCTGGTGCGCGAATTGGACCAACTGCAAGATGATGAGCCCAAACGTCCGCCCGGGGTAGAGGCGATCTTTCATCCAATCCCCAACGTGGAGTTGCGCCTGGAATGCTGCGCGATATGCGCTCTATCTATCCTGGCTCTGCCTGGGCTTTCTGAGCCGCGCTGTTCACTGCAATGCAGGCCGGCCGGAACTTTGGGTAATGCTTCCTGTGGATTAGCCGAGCAGGAAGTCTCGCGACTGTTGCCAGATCTCTTCCATTACGTCCGTTAATTCATGCCCGGAGTTCATTTCGGTGAGCTGCGCATTCGAATGACGGGCGGCAAAGGACCGGCTGAATTCGAGCGGCACTACATCGTCCTGAGTTCCATGGAAAATCAGGGCAGGCTGCAAGAAGTCAGGCTCGGCCGGATAGCGCAAACCGTCTTCGATCAAGCCGTAACTCACCGGCTCCAGCTTGCCGCTTGCATAGTGCATCATCTCCAGAAAGCCCTCCCGCTCCCAGCGCTGCATCGTACCATCACCCAGCCGCAGCTTCCATCGTTCGGCAAATCCAAAGGCAGGTGCCAGCAACAGGAGCTTGCCGGTTTCAGGGTGCAGCGAGGCATAAAGCGCGGCCAGATATCCACCCAGACTCGACCCGATCAATCGCACCGGCCCGCCCTGCGCCGCGCTTGCGACGACTTTCAATTGCCCGCTCACTGTCAGGTTCCGAAAGCCTTCACTCTCCAGATGGGGCACCTCGACTTCACACCCCTCAGCGCGCAATTTTGCGGCGAAAAACTGCGCTTTTCGCGATGCCGGAGAAGAAGCGAATCCATGCAGGTAAACAAATTTCATGGTGTGAATTTAAGTTCGGCGTCGGCGCCAAACTTGAGAAAATCCTTGTAGGTGTATTGAGTCTCGAGAATCAGCGTGCCATTTACTTTGCGGGAGTAGCTCACGGTAGCCGGCAGAACGGACCCAAGCTTTGAAGGGGCGTACTCGATCGTACCTTCATCGAGTATCTGTATCCGGTCCTCGCGAGTGACCGAGATCAGTTTGATTCGAAGCGGCCGCATGTCGCTCTGACGAAGCCAGATGAGACCGTTGAGCGGCTGACGGGTTGCCTGTTTGCCGTCAAATACGGTCACGGCTGCATCCTGATCGGGCCGGGAAAATGCAAACACGGAAACCCGGTCGGCACCCAGGAATTCCGAAGACTTGGCTTCGAATTTCATCTTATCGATCTCGCCGAATCGAAACAGCAGCAAGGAAAGGCTGTAGTCCGTTGCAATACCGTCGAGCCCGTAGCGGCTGAATTCTTCCATCATCTTGAGGCGAGTGCGCTCGTCATCGCTTTGCATCCCCAGCAGTAGGCGTTCGCGGGCCTTCTTCGGCGCGGTCACAACTTTGCCGTCCACGTCGATCACCTTGCGCAGCTCAAACCAGACCGGGTTGTCTTTGCCCCTCAGAGAGTAACCAAGATCCGAACGTATCTCGCGTTCTTTGATTTTTGGCGCAATGGGGCGCAAGGCGGCATCCCCAACGCGAATTTGCATCCGGGTCGAATAGGAAATCGACTTCTGTTTCAGGATCTCCGTGCAGATCAGATTCGGAAGTTGTTCCGCGAAAGATTGCGCCTGGCTGGCCAGTCTTGCACGGTCGATAGTGAGTTCCTGGGCAGGCAATGCCAGCGGCAGGATTGATACGAAGAGAATGGCTCTTAATTCGAGCATCCCTTCATGATCTCATTTCGACCGCTGGTGCAATGCGATTTACAATCAGACCAATGCGACTTTTTCTGTTGGGCTTCACCTGCGCCTCTATCCTGTCCGCTCAAGGCCTTGAGTATGTCAAGGCAAACTACACCAAGTATGAATACCGGATCGCGATGCGCGACGGCAAGAAACTGTTCACCAGCGTCTACCTCCCGAAAGATGCTTCGCAGAGCTATCCAATTCTCTTGAATCGCACGCCCTACAGCGTCTCGCCTTACGGCGCGGATCAATACAAGGCCGACATCGGCCCATCGCCTCTTTTCGCTAAAGATGGCTATATGGTGGTCTACCAGGACGTTCGGGGCAAGAACATGAGCGAGGGTGAGTTCATCAACATGACGCCTCATCGTGCCATTAAAAAAGGCACCGCCGATGTCGATGAATCTACCGATACCTACGATACGATTGATTGGCTCGTCAAGAATCTGCCAGCCAACAATGGCCGCGTTGCGACCTGGGGGATTTCTTACCCTGGTTTTTACACTGCCGCCGGCATGATCGACGCTCACCCTGCGCTCAAACTGGCCAGTCCGCAAGCCCCAATCACCGATTGGTTTACCGGTGACGATTTCCATCACAATGGTGCCCTCTTGCTGCCGCACGCATTCAATTTCTTGTATGCGTTTGGCCAGCCTCGCCCGGAACCTGCGCTATCCGATCGAAAAGCTTTCGACCACAAGACTCCCGACGGCTACAAGTTCTTTCTCGACCTTGGCCCGATGTATAACGCCAACGAACGCTACATGAAAAACAATGTACAGTTCTGGACCGATATGATGAAGCACCCCAACTACGACGAGTTCTGGCAATCCCGAAATTTACGCCCGCACTTGAAAAATATCCAGCCACTGGTATTAACGATCGGCGGCTTCTATGACGCCGAAAATCTTTACGGAGCATTGCAGGTCTTCCAGAATGTGGAGAGGCAGGGCTTTGCCAAAGGCAACCGTATCGTGATGGGCCCGTGGTCCCACGGCGGTTGGTCTCGTGACGCCGGAGCCTCTCTGGGCGACATCAGTTTCAACGCCAAAACCAGCGAGTGGTATCGCGAAAAGGTGGAGTTGCCGTATTTCAAATTCATCCTCAAGGATGGGCCGGATCCGAAGCTGCCCAAGGCGCTGATGTTCGAATCCGGCTCCAACGTGTGGCGGCGCTACGACGCCTGGCCTCCCGCGGAGAGTCTGGCGAAGCAACTCTATTTCCACGCCAATGGGAAGCTGAATTTTTCTCCGCAAACCGAAACCGGGTCGTTGGCCTTTGATGAGTTTGCTAGCGATCCCGCACGGCCCGTTCCTTACATCCCGCAGGTTTCCAATCGCATGACCCGTGAATACATGGTGATGGATCAGCGTCACGCCTCAACCCGCCCGGACGTGCAGGTTTACGTCACCGACGAACTGGCCGAGGATGTCGTGATTGCCGGGCCAGTCACCCCCAGCGTGTTCTTCTCGACAACTGGGTCGGACGCTGATGTGATAGTCAAGTTGATTGATGTCTTCCCCAACGACTTCCCCGACCCAACTCCCAATCCTAGGGGTGTAGTGATGGGTGGCTACCAGATGATGGTCCGGGGCGATGTCTTTCGCGCCCGCTTCCGCGATGGCTATTCCACGCCCAAGCCTTTTGTGGCCGGCAAGCCGGAGAAAGTGGAATGGAAGCTGCCCGACGTGAATCACAGTTTCCGCCGCGGCCACCGCATCATGGTGCAAGTGCAAAGCACGTGGTTCCCGCTGGTAGATCGCAACCCGCAGAAATTTGTGCCGAACATCAATGAAGCCCGCGAGACGGATTTTCAAAAGTCCGTACACCGTATTTGGAGGAGTAGGGAAATGCCAAGCAGCCTTGGAGTGACTGTTCTCCGCTAGTATCACAGCCGCGACCGTTAGCCGGACTTGGCGGGTCGAAGCACTAGTTGACAATTTAGAATAATTCTAAAATAATAGAAGTTATGAAAGCAGCGCCGCACGGCTTCTCTGTGGAGGAACTCCGCGACCGCTGCCGGAAGGCTGGATTGTCTCTCACTCACCAGAGGCTCGTGATCTACGGGGAGCTGATGAAAATGGGAGAGCATCCGGTGCCCGAGGCAGTGTTTGCAAAGGTGAAGAAGAAGATTCCGTCTTTGTCTCTCGCCACTGTTTACAACAACATCAAGACTTTTGTGGAACACGGTTTGCTGCGCGAGCTCAGCGTCCATCATGGATCGCTGCGTCTCGAAAGCAACCTCAAACCGCACCACCATCTGGTCTGTACACACTGCAAAGCGATTCAAGATCTCGATGAGTCTGATTTTGAGCCAATCCGCTTAAAGAAAGCGCTTCCAAAGGGCTTTGCCGTGCATCGCTATAGTGTGGACGTGCTTGGGTTGTGCAAGAGATGCTCGATCAACGCCCGGAACTAAGGCAATATTCAAAAAGAGGTAATGGAACATGGTTGGAGTGGGACAGGTATTCCCTGATTTTTCGGTAACTGCAGTCGTCGGCAACGACAAGAACACGGCTTTTAAGACGATTTCCGATTCTTCCTATGGGGGCAAGTGGAAGGTTTATTTTTTCTGGCCGAAGGATTTTACTTTCGTGTGCCCGACTGAAATCGTCGCGTTTGGCCGCATAAACGGCGAATTCGCTGATCGTGACGCTCAGATTCTCGGTGGCTCGACCGACAGTGAGTTCGTGCATCTCGCCTGGTGCAACAATCACGAAGATTTGAAAGAACTTCCCTTTCCGCTGCTTGCAGACGTCAAGCGGGAATTGAGCACCGCTCTCGGCATTCTCGATCCCAATGAGGGCGTTTGCCAACGCGCTACCTTTATCGTGGACCCGCAGAATATTATCCGTTTCGTGATGGTCAACGACTTGAGCGTCGGACGCAATCCGCAGGAAGTATTGCGTGTTCTCGACGCGCTGCAAACAGACGAATTGTGCCCTTGTAACTGGAAGCCCGGCGAAGACGTTATCGCGGCCTAGGGACTGCAAAACATTTCAGAAGAAATCAAACAGGCGGCATGGAGCCGCCTGTTTTTTATCGAGCAAAAAAATAATTATATGAGCTTTCAAAAATTACTGGATTCCCTGCCGTCCTACGCCAAGGACATGAAGTTGAACTTGAGTTCGCTTGTGACCCAGCCGGAGTTGACTCCCGTGCAAACCTGGGGGACTCTCGTTGCGGCAGCGATCGCCTGCCGGAATCAGGAAGTGACCGAGGCCATTTTCACCGAGGCGGAGAAGCACCTCGCGATCGAACAAATGAATGGCGCGAAGGCTGCGGCAACGGTCATGGGCATGAACAATGTCTATTACCGGTTTTTGCACCTGACGACGAATGAAAAGTATCAGACGATCCCGGCCCGCTTGCGGATGAATATCATGCGCAGCCACGGTGCGGACCACATCGATTTCGAACTCTGGTGTACTGCGGTGAGTGCGATCAACAACTGCGGCACCTGCGTAACTTCACACGAAAAAGTGCTGCGGGACAAAGGCGTGAGTGAAGAAACGATTCTCGCCAGCGTCCGGCTTGCGGCCGTGCTGCATTCCGTCGCAACGATTCTCGATGCCGAAAGCATCGATCCCGTC
>JBKJSR010000279.1:0-4271 GCA_046594355.1 Bryobacter sp. | reverse complement strand
CTCATCGGATTACAGATGATTGATCCTCAACCAGTCAGAAGTGGCGGAGGGAGTGAGATTCGAACTCACGGTAGAGTTTCCCCTACGACGGTTTTCAAGACCGGTGCCTTAAACCGCTCGGCCATCCCTCCACTCACCAAGCTATCAAATTTTGACCGGACGTCCATTTTTAGAGCTGTCTTCCGCCGCCTGGATCGCATCGCTGACGTGAAAAATCTCTTCCGTGCCGAGTGAGGCGGGCTTGCCGTTATAGATCGAATCCAGATATTCCACGAAGATCTGGCGAGCGGGAGGAAGACTCTCGAGGCGGCGGGCTTTGCCCGAATCGGAAATCACCGTCACCCCAGTCGCTGCGGTATATTCAACCACGCCCTTGGTGCCGGCAATTCTCAAACGGTCGTCTTCGTGCGTCGGCGCTGCGTCGGGCCGCAGATAATCCATCCGCATCTCGGCCACGCCACCATTGGCAAGGCGAAACACGGCACCCACTACATTTTCACGCTCGCCAATGCTTGCATCCATGACGTTTGCCTGCCAACAGAAAACTTCCGTCATCTTCTGCCGGCCGACGAAGTAGAACAGATCCACCAGATGCGGCCCAATCCACAGCATCGTGCTGCCGTAACTGGATCGCTTGTTTTTCCAAAGACTCGACGCCCCGCGCTTATAAGATTTTTGACCACCGATCAACAACACTTCGCCAATTTCTCCCGAGTCGACGATTTCGCGCAACGCAAGAAATTGCGGCGCATAGCGAAGCGGAAGCAGCATCCCCAAGCGCCCCTTGGAATCCTTGGCGACACGCTTGATCTTGTTGAGGTCCGCACGCTGAATCGCTAGCGGCTTTTCGGCAATGCAATGGATGCCGCGTTGCAGGCAAGCCAATACGGACTTTGCCCGCCCCCCGTCGTCATTGACCACTGCGACAACATCGGGCTTCATCTCATCGAGCATCTTCTCCTGATCCAGAAATGCCTTCGCCTTCTCCAGACCCTTCTTCCTGCTTAACGACGCAAGAGCATCCGCGGAAGTGTCGGAACAGGCAACCACTTCGACATCCGGCAATTGCGGCAATGGCGAAAGAATCTCGCCGAGGTGACCATCCTGTCCAATAATTGCCAAGCGGATTTTCCGCGAAAATTTGACTGGCGCGGCAAAAGCGCTGGTGGCCATTGCCGACGCAAACCATTCGCGGCGGCTCCAATTTGTTTCCATAACTTGCATGTCGCCCATTATCACGCGATACACTAAAGGTTTTTATGAATACTCGCCGTCTCATGTGCACCCTGCTCGGTATGTGGATTGGAGCCAGTCTTTTTATGGCCGCTGTTGCAGCATTCAGTTTTCGTGTTGTGAACGATTTGCTGCTGAACCCGGCAGCGGAACTGGCACCCTACATCAAGCTACTGGGAGCTGAAAAACTCCGCATACTTTTTCGTCACGAGGCGGCAGAATTCAATCGTGCCCTGTTTGAGGGATGGGGACTGACACAGATCCTGATTGGCCTTCTGATCTTCGGCATTTTTCTGTTTGGGACAAAGGAAGGAAAACTGGTTCTGGGCCTCTCGTTCTTTATGGTGCTGCTATCGACCGGCATGCACCTGCTCATCACTCCGTCGATTATTGGCTACGGCCGCAGCATCGATTTCGTGGGGCCCGATAAGGAGCCGGAGAGCCGTAACCGCTTAAGGGCTCACCACAATGCATATACATCGCTTGAGGTGGTGAAGCTCATGTGCGGTGCAACGCTCCTCATCCTGTTTTTCCGCGAGGTCAGGAAACGCCCCGGTGCGTCTTCGCAGGATGGCTTCGAAGATATCGAAGCCGCTTAACGGCTCAAGACGCCGCGCGAGCGGAGCACTTCGTCCAGCATGGAAACCAGTTCCTGGCGCGTCATCTCAAAACGCTCTTCCCGCTTCATCGCAATCATGTCTTCGGCCGCTATGGGGGCTTCAGGTTGCGCTCCCGCCGGAAACTGGATTCCGTAGCGCGATCTGGCATCCATCAACCGATCCACTTCCTTGCGCGGAAGTAGCCGGGGGCCACCGAGCAACTCGGCAACGAGCGAAATCCTGGCCAGATGCTCCACCGTTTCCAGGCGGAAGAATGCTTTCTCCAGACTCTCCCCGTAACAGACCACGCCGTGATTCGCCATCAGCAGGGCATCATGATTCGGAATAAAAGGTACAAGCCGGTTGCTCAGTTCCGGTGTTCCGGGCAGCCCGTAATCGGCAAGCGGAACAGTCCCAAGAGTCACCACAGCTTCGGGCAGAATCGCAAGGTTCAACGCCCGTCCCGCTACCGCAAATCCAGTCGAGACGGGCGGGTGCGCATGCACAACGGAATTCACGTCCGCGCGCATTTTATAAATCGTGCAATGCATCTGGATTTCGGTCGTACAGTCGCGTTCGCCTTCCAGCTTTCGCCCGTCGAGATCAACCACCAGCATGTCCTCAGGGCGCATCATTCCCTTGCTGACACCTGTTGGAGTGCAGATAATACGATCCGCATCGAGCCGCACGCTGATGTTTCCGTCATTGGCTGCAACCCAGCTTTTCTGATACATCAGCTTGCCGACTTCGACGATCGATTCGGCGATTTTGGAAGAGAAGGCCATCAAACCTATTAATTTACACAATTGCGCGGCTCTTTGCCTTCACAACTGTATTTTCAATCCTTTTTGTAGACGTGCTTATTCTTGAACAAGGACTCACCGAGCGTCTCTCTTACGACCTGCCGCAATGCATTATCCCCCTGCATCAACAGATCTTTCAGCTTCTCTTCCGGGCGCCCACGGAAGCTTGTCACATGATAATCCTTCTGCCCGTCCACTGGTTGCCGTGTAAAAAAATAATTTGAAACGCATCTTCTCGTCCCGTCATGCCGGACGGGGCTAACGCTATGCCAGGAGCTCTTGTCGGTCTGCATCACGGCAAGACGATTGAAGCGGCTCTCAATCGTGCGGGGATTCCCTTTAGGGCCATCGTCCCACAATTCCAGATTCCCGCCAAATTCAACGTTCCAACCAGGAGTCGCGTAGTAGAGAAGGTTGAGGGCGCGATAGCGCTTCCGCTCAAAGTCGTGAGAGTTGTCCAGATGAGGATTCAGAAAATGCCCCTTCACCATGGCGCTAATCCCTCCCGCATAAAGGTGTTCGTCGGGAATTAGTTCTTCGAGCCCGCAAATTACACCAACCGCACTGACAACGCGAGGATCCTGAAACGCATAAATCGTCTCTTCGAGCAAACCCGCATATTCGTTCATCTGCACACCGACGTACTTTAACTCGCCCAAGTGGTGCTTGAGTACCATCTTTTCGACTGGCGGAAAATTGCCCGCAATGGCTTCAGCTAACCCGGCGGGCAGCAAATCATCCACCGTAAAGCTCTTTACCGTGCGCGGCAGATGAAACTCGTCTGATGCCTGCTTGCCCGCATCCGCGAGCCTCGCGAGCACCATGTCTACAATTTGTCCCCGATTCCAACTCATATCGTCCCCCCCACTTTACAATCAAATGGTGGAGTCTAGACCAATTTGCACGAACTGCCGGGCCTTTATCAGCCGGGCCGACCGCGTTTGCCCCTATTGCGAGTTCGAACTCGCCCCGGCACTCAAGGCGAATCTCGATCCGGCGCGAGCCATCGGCAGCCTGTTGCCGCAGGATGGCCAAATCACGATTTACATCCTGGCGGTCAATGGCTTTCTGTATTTCGCCATGGCTCTGTTCAACCAGCAAAACATTAGCGGCGGTAGCTTTTTCGATCTAAGCGCAAGCACTCTGTTCCTGTTCGGTGCCAAGGAACCTAACTACATTTTTCACGGTGAATGGTGGCGCCTGATTACGGCCGGCTTTCTCCACGCCAGCGTGATCCACATTGGCATGAATTCCTGGGGACTCTATGATCTTGGGGCTCAGGCGGAAGAAGCCTTCGGATCGGGCAAGCTGATCGTGATCTATGTCCTCAGCTCCATCTGCGGATTTCTGGCGTCCAGTTTGTTCGCTCCCTCTCTGAGCGTGGGAGCTTCCGCCGGAATCTTCGGTCTCATCGGAGCCATGATCGCGTTCGGCTTGAACGAGCGTTCCAGTTTCGGCTCTCACGTCAAGGCTGCTTATACGAGAACGGCGGTCTGGGCAATGGTGATCAGTTTCATGATTCCGTATACGGACAATTGGGCTCACATCGGCGGACTGGCGGGCGGATTCGGGGTCGCTTACATCGTAGGCCATCCGCGTGTGATCAAGCCGAAGCAAGAGCGCTACTGGAACGTTG
>JBKJSR010000173.1:0-12062 GCA_046594355.1 Bryobacter sp. | reverse complement strand
GAGATGGGTGGGCATGGATGGTAGAACGCAGTTCGCCAAAGCCGATACTGCCCGCATGGGCGCGAAAGATCACCGTATCGCCGTCTTGCAGAAACGGTCCATTGCGCTCCAGCAGGCTTCCTTCACTCCCTGCGAGCGGCCCGCTGATCGTGCCCGATCCGATCAGGTCTCCAGTCGAGAGGCGGATGTCCGCGCTGAGCAGATGCGCCAATTGCTGCTGATGGCTCCAGTAGATGTGCCGGTAATTACTTTGCGTGAGCAACACTTCGCTCGTTTGTCCGGCGGGGATGACACTCGCCTCCAGCTCAACGTCAAAATTGCGCGGCTCCTCCACCTGTAGATGCGGAAAGGGTCGCGGGTCCTGCCGCGGCCCCGCGCAACGCCTCGCCGCAAGAGCCTCGGGAAGGATCAGAAACGGGCTGATTGTGGTCGCAAATCCCTTCGAGAGAAACGGCCCCAGCGGCACAGATTCCCAACGCTGCATGTCGCGTGCCGACCAGTCGTTGAGCAATACAAAACCGGCCAGATGATCCCCGGCCCCAGGGCACAAAAAGACGCCCATCTCCAGTTCAAAATCAAGTTGCCCGGTCGGAGCAAAAACCAGTTCCCCTTGCGCCGTTTTGAATTGCCCCCTGGGACGGATCAGCGGACAGCCGCCCGGCATCACGTTGCTCGCACGCCCATTGTAGGCGGACGGAAGATGCAGCCAGTTTTCGGGCAACGGATTCGCCGGGTCGCGAAAAAGCCGCCCGGCATTCGTGGCGTGTTCACGGCTCGAATAGAAATCGACAAAATTCGGAATCGCAAACGGCAAGTGCAGTGGCTGCGATTCGACCCGCAGCAGCGCTAACTCACGCCCCGCTTCCAGGCTTCCGCGCACCCGCTCGCGCAGTGCAAGCGCTGCCCCCCGGCCTTGCGCAAAAAGCTCCGTAAGCGTATCCGGCACCATCGGCTCAAACGCCACCAGATCAACCAGAAATTCCTCCCAGCGCATGCCTGGCCGGGCCAGTTCGCCAAACATGCAGAATGGCAAATTGTCGAGTCCAAATTGGTTCGCCGGAGTATCCACGCTCCTATGTTACAGTTCGCGGTTACAGTTCGCGCTCTCAGGCGCTTTTCTTCCGCGAAGTAGACTTCGCTCGGACTTCCGCAAACAGGCTGGGGATCTCCTTGGCCGCCATGGGCCGCGCCAGGTAGTATCCCTGCAACGCATCAAAGCCCATCGCCTTGAGCGTTTCAAACTGCTCTTTCGTCTCCACGCCTTCGACGATAGTCTGCACGCCCAACCCTCGCGCCAGACTCTGCAGTGAAGACAGGATTACCCTCACCTTTGGCTCGCTGACACATTGCTTCACAAACGATTCCGATATCTTGATCCCGTCCACCGGGAAGTGCGTCAAATAGCGGAAGGACGAATAGCCATCCCCAAAATCGTCCAGCCAGATCTGCACTCCGGCGGCACGCAATCGTTCGAGACCGGCAGCAGTGCGATGGCTCGACTCGACAAATACACTCTCTGTAATCTCAAAGATGATCGTCGATTGGCTCAGCGCCGGGCTCCGCAGCAAACTGTGAAATTGGTTCTCCATCGCAAAGCCTGGAAAGTGCCGTCCCGAGATATTAATGCTCACCGGTAAATTAGCGATGCGCGGGTCGAGAATCCGCCACAAATCCAGTTGGCGCCCCAGGCGCTCCAGCCCTTGCATGTCCAGCCGCAGCACCAGCCCCGAATCTTCCGCCAGACTGATGAACGAGGAAGGCGAGATCGTTCCCAGCCTTGGATGCCGCCACCGCACCAGCGCTTCGAACATCTTCACATTTCCCTTGACTGGATCGAACACAGGTTGAAATTCGAAGAAGAATTCATCCTGATCCAGCGCCCGTGCAAGGTCGAACTCCAGCGAGCTCCGCTCCATGGATTTCGCCGGCGGCACCATGCTCGACACCACCAGCGGCTCCCGCCTTTGTTTGGCAATCTGCAGAGCGGCATCCACGTCCCGCAAGACACTATCCGCCGAACAATCGATCCCTTTCGGAAAAGCAAGCCCGGCACGCGCCGCAATCGTAATCGGCGTCTGGCCAAGCTCCATCGAAATTGAAACCGCCAACAGGATCTGCCGCAGCAATTCCTCCGCCTGAGGAGTATCTGCGCAGCTTCGCAACAGAAGCGCAAAGCAGTCGGACCCAAACCGCGCAACTCGATTGCCCGTCGGCAAAGCCTGACGAATGCGGCGGCCGATTTCCTTCAATAGCCGATCCCCCTCGGCATAGCCAAACGAATCGTTCACCGCGCGAAATCGGACCACATCGATCAGGGCCACCGCAAAGTAACAGGACGAAGCCGGATCCGACCGCCACTGGTCCACGCTCTGTTCCAGTGCTTTTCGGAACTCGCCTGTCGATACAATCTCCGACACCGTTTCCACGCCTGCCCGCTTGCGTCCGCGCCGCTGCCGCAAGTCCGTGACGTCCTCCGTAAGCGAGGCTACCAGAAGCTGTTTCGACGAGTCGTCGAAGAATGGATGGACCCGGACCCGCATCCAGCGCACTCCTCCATTGGCATGAAGAATTCGAAATTCATAGTCCTGTGCTGCGCCGACGCTATCCGCTTCAAGATGCAAGCGCACCATCTCGCGGTCGTCGGGATGCACCAGCTCTTGAAACGCATTCAGATCTGCAAGCAAGCCAGATGAATCCCGCCCAAAAATTTTCTCGAAAGCTGGGCTGATGTACATGAAATTCTCGAGCGTCCGAATGGACAGAATCACGGGAAGTCCCGATGAAACCTCATCGAGGTGCCGGATCGCCGCAGGCAGTTCAGGCATCGCCCGGGCAGCGGTCGCTCTTGGCGGAACTCGAAGTACTCGAATCGTTTCGACTCCACCCAGAAGCGCGGTGGCGGCATCCATGCCCAGTTGATCGAGATGTGCCTGTGCCGCTTGATTGACCACGGCAATTTCGTTCTGTTCGTCCAATACAATGACAGCTTCCTTGAACTGTTCCATCAGTTCTTGAATGGCTGGCCACATAAGAAAACTCCTTAGCGGGATTCAGCTTTCTACAATTGAGATTCAGTCTGATTTCAGCGGCAGAGCTAGTTCACCACAGCGATGTCGAAAGACGCAGTCTCCGCTCGTTTCGGTCCGGCAAATTGCAGGATCAACCGGTAAGCTCCCACAAAGGGAAAACCGAACGGAAAGCTGAACTCGGCAGGCACGACGGCACTCCCGGTCTCATTCGCATGCGAGGATATTAACACATCGCCGCCCAGTGGCAAGAGGCTGCTTTGCGCCTGATTTGCGCCATCTCAAAGGCGGCCATCGAGATATTTCCGTAGGGGTGAATATGCGGGAAGACACTGAAATCTCTCTTCACCAGCGCAAGGTGTGCCGCCATGCCCGGATAGAGCCGGAGGTTGGCAGCCGGATTGCCAGCCTGCGCCGCTGTTCGCTGCTGGCGCGATTCATCGCCCCCAGCGCCAGGATCAGTCCACCCGTTTGTACAGAAAGAAATCCAAAGATCAACAGCAGATGCGGTGGTGGGATGATCTTCACATCCAGGCCATAAGCATTATGCCACCAGTCGTCGAACGGCGCTGAAGTCAGCATCGCAACCCCAGGCCACGAGAAACGCACCCAGGGGTCCCCTCAGCCCGAAGATTTGCACCGTGTGATTTCGATCCGGATTGCCAACGCCAAACGTGTTCGAAAAAATCAGCCACCCGGCGCGAATCCCGCCAGGCACGCCGCATAGAGAAATGGCCACGTGGGCGCGAGTTTAGAAATGATCGCGCCCGATCGAAGTGTGCCAGGAGATAGCCCAATGCGCGCCGATAATGGCCGACGTGCAGGCCAGCACCATGCACCACACTGTCCAGGGAACGCTTTGTTTCCGCTCAACTGCAAATTCAACTTATTTGGGAAGCGAAATATGCGACAACATCTTCTCGACATATTTGGCAATCACATCCGTCTCCAGATTCACCAGATCGCCCACCTGCCGCCGCTGCAAATTCGTATGCAGCCACGTATGTGGAATGATCGTAACCCCAACCTGATTACCCTCAACCGTGGCAACTGTAAGACTGATTCCATCAATCGCGATCGAGCCCTTGAAGACCAGATAACGCTCCAGCTCCGCGGGCAAAGCAATGGTCAGCCACCAGTTTCCCTCTCCCAATTTTTTGAGGGAAACAACCTCTCCAACCCCATCCACATGACCTTGCAACAGGTGTCCGCCAAGCCTCGTCGTCGGCAGCAATGACCGCTCCAGATTCACCAGATCACCCGGCTTCAACTTCGACAGATTCGTCCGCGCCAGCGTCTCCGGCGCAAGGTCGGCCGAGAAGCTCTTCTTCCCGATCAACACTGCCGTCAGACAAACACCATTGACGCAAATGGAATCCCCTTCGTGGGCGTCTTCCACAATCGACGCGGCGCGTACGCGAATGCTGGCACCCGTAAGTTGGGGCGAGTAAGCAACCACTTCGCCGACAGCTTCAATGAGTCCCGTAAACATCTAATCCTTCTGTACCCACGCTTCCACGGCAAATTCCTCCGGCGCAACCGGGTGTAGCCGCACATCGCGCAACAAGATCGCATCCGCACGCCGCCGCCGTCCCAATCCACCGGCAATCGGCAACGACTGCAAGCCCCCAAGAATCTTCGGTGCGTAATAGAAGAACACCTTATCCACAATTTCACTGTCCAGCGCAGACCAATTCACTTTACTCCCCGCCTCGATCATCGCGGACAGAAACTGCCGCCGGCCCAGTTCCTGAATTAACAACTCAAGACTCACCCGCCCACTCGCGGAATCGAACACCACCACTTCAACCCCCTTCGCCTCAAGCGCCTTCCGCCGTTCCGCAGACGCGGCGGTAGTGGTCGCAACCATCACGTCCGATTGCCCAGTCACTACCATGCGGGAACTCACGGGCAGCCGCAATTGCGAATCGAGCACCACACGCAGTAGTGGCCGCGCCCGTGTCACTCCCGAGCGGTCGGTCAATAGGCAATCATCGGCCAGCACTGTCCCGATGCCCGTGATCATCACATCGCTCCAGTGCCGCAAACTCTGCACATGACGCCGCGCCGATTCACTCGTAATCCAACCGTCGTTGTTCTCGGGAGCGGCGATCTTGCCGTCGAGAGTCACTGCGCTCTTCAGTGTCACCAGCGGCCGCCCCGTCCGCATGAAATGTACAAACGGCTCATTGATGCGCGCCGCTTCCACTTGCGCGGCATGATCCATCTCGACACTGATTCCAGCCTCGCGCAGCCGGTGCATGCCACTGCCGGACACCATCGGATTCGGGTCCTGCATGGCCACGAACACGCGCTTCACGCCCGCCTCGATCAACGCATCCGCACAAGGCCCTGTACGCCCATGATGACTGCACGGCTCAAACGTCACATACACATCGGCACCACGCGCCGCAACGCCAGCCTGTGCCAATGCCATTAGTTCCGCATGGTCGCGTGTGACAAATTGATGCGCGCCTCGGCCAACCACAATGCCGTCGCGAACGATCACGCAGCCCACACTCGGGTTCGGGCTAGTCTGGCCCATCGACGCGCGCGCCAGGTCGAGCGCCTCGCGCATATACGGGTTCAGCGTCTCGATGCGCTCAATTGTCGAATAAGGATGCAACAAATTTGTCCGCCTCAAATGGAACTAAATCTTCGATTTGTTCGCCAACTCCGACAAAGCGGATCGGCAGATTCATCTCGCGTGCGATCGCCACCACTACCCCGCCCTTGGCCGTGCCATCCAGCTTCGTAAGCACTATGCCCGTAACGCCGGCACTCTCGGTAAATTTCTTCGCCTGCTCCAGCCCATTCTGACCTGTCGTCGCATCGAGCACCAGCCACACCTCGTGCGGCGAGTCCGGCACAATCCGCCGCGCCGTCCGCGTCATCTTTTCAAGCTCCGCCATCAGGTGGGTTTTGTTATGCAATCGCCCCGCTGTATCCACGATCACCAGCGTCGAATTGCGCGCCTGTGCCGCCTGCAATGCATCGTACAAAACCGCGCTCGGGTCCGAACCGGCCTGCTGGCGGATCATGTCTACCCCGCTCCGCTGCGCCCAAATTTCAAGCTGTTCGATCGCCGCGGCGCGAAACGTATCCGCCGCGCAAATCAGCACCGACTGGCCATCGGCCTTGAATCGATGCGCCAGCTTCCCGATCGTCGTCGTCTTTCCAACACCGTTCACCCCGACGATCATCACCACCGTCGGTGGCTTTGCCGCCCATTTCATCGGGCGCTCGTTCGCCTCGAGAATATCCAGCAGTTGCTGCCGGATCAGCGATTTCAATTCACCGGCATCGGAAAGCTGCTGCCGCTCCACTCTCTGCCGAATGCTGTCCAGAATCTCGGTGGTCGTCTTGACGCCGATATCCGATCCAATCAGCGAGTATTCCAGTTCCTCAAGCAGATCGGGGTCGATCTCCTTGCGGCCGTGGATTAAATCTTCAAGGGATCCAACGAGTCCGCTACGCGTTTTTTGGATGCCTTGCTTGAGGCGGTCCAGTAGGCTGCTCATGTGTGGGTAAAGACCAGTGTAACCGTCTCGCCGCTGGCTTAGAATAGAAGATTGATCCCCAGCGAAGTATCCACGACCAGCGATTACACCCTCCGCGACCAGCAGCGCATGACCCGCGCCGTCAATTATTTTGAATGGCAGGCAAAGCTCGCCATGGCCCCGCTCGGTCGCCGTGTGATCGAAGTAGGCTGCGGAATCGGCAATTTTACCCGTATGATTGTCGGCCGCGAACTCGTCGTCGGTGTCGACATCGAACCAGTCTGCATCGCCGAACACGAGCGGCGCTTCGCCGGCAACGCCAATGTCCGCTCTCTCGTTCTTGATGCCATGAGTCCCGCCTTCCTCGACCTCAGGCAGGATGCCCCCGACAGCGTCGTTTGCCTCAACGTCCTCGAACACATCGAAGACGATCTTGGCACCCTCAAAGCCTTCGCGTCCATTCTGCCCAAAGGTGGCAAGGCCGTGCTGATCGTGCCCGCCTTCATGGCCCTCTACGGCCCTATCGACAAACAGCTCGGCCACTACCGCCGCTACACCCGCGCAAGCTTCGCCGCAACTGCAAATGCCGCCGGCTTCAACGCTCCCGTCTTGCGCTACATGAACACCATCGGCTTCTTTGGCTGGTGGGCGAACGCAAAAATCCTCAAGCGCACCGAGCAAAGCGAGGGGCAGATCGAACTCTTCGACAAGCACATCGTCCCTCTACTCGAAAAAATCGAAGGAGCGGTCTCGCCCCCCTTCGGACAAAGCGTATTCGCGGTTTTAGAGAAACGATAGGCACCGGTTACAAAATTGAAGATCTCCATCATCATCCCCGTCTACAACGAAGTAAACGTACTGCCCATGGTCCTCGACCGCGTGATGAAAGCCGCCATCCCCAACGGCTGCACCAAAGAAATCGTGATCGTCGATGACGGCTCCACCGACGGCACCTCTGAAGTCCTCGACCGCTACTCCGGCCTTGTCATCATCCACCACTCGGTCGAAAACTTCGGCAAGGGCGCGGCCATCCGCATCGGCATCCGCAAAGCCTCCGGCGACGTGGTCCTCATCCAGGACGGCGACCTCGAATACGATCCAAACGACTACATGCAGGTCCTCCAGCCCATCGTCGACGGTACCGCCACCGTCGTTTACGGCAGTCGTTTCCGGGGCAATCTCAAGGGCATGAAATTCGCCAACTGGCTCGCCAACAAGCTCCTCACTGCTGCGGCCAATCTGCTCTATCAGGCCCGCATCACCGACGAAGCCACCGCCTACAAAGCCTTCCGCATGGACGTGCTCCGCTCCATGCGCCTCCGCTGTCTGCGCTTCGAATTCTGTCCCGAAGTCACCGCAAAGGTGCGCCGACTCGGCCACACCATCCATGAAGTGCCCATCCGCTACAACGCCCGTGGCATCCTCGAGGGCAAAAAAATTCGCTGGCAGGACGGCTTCCACGCCATGTTCACCCTCGTAAAATATCGCTTCGTCCCCATGGAGAAACCCGCTCTCGAAACAGCCCCATCCATCGCGCGAGGGGCGAGCCCAGCGGCGTGAGCCCCACAAACTGGACGTGGTTCCCCGACTGGTGGCTGCTCAATCTGGGAACGCTGCAAAGCCAGTTGCAGGAACCCACTTTCGACCCCTTGCTCTTGTTCCGCTACGCCCTCCAGGCGCTTCTTTTCAGCACTCCAATCTGGCTCGCCGATTATCTCTTCGGCCTCGGCCTCCTCCGGCTTCTCAAGCTAAATCTCAGCGGCGGACTGAAACATGCAACCGCCATCGCGCTCGGCACCGGCTCCGCCGCCCTCGGCATCTTCCTCTTCGGCAGCATAGGCCGCCTTACCGGCAAAGGCCTCATCGCCTTCACCATCCTCGAAGCCGCAATCGGGCTCTGGCTCGCCTGGCCCAGTCTCCGCTCACCAAAATGGCGCTGGCGTTACCTCTGGGCTCTCCCGCTCCTCCTCCTCTACATCCCCGACCTCATGCTGCCTATCCTCGAATACGACAGCACCATGTATCACATGTCCGCCGCCCGCTTCTACATGCAGCAACAGAAGATCGTTTATCACTCTGGCATCCGCTTCAACGCCCAACCGCACATGCCCGTGATGCTCTACATGCGCCAGTGGTGGCTCACCCAGGATGCCAACCTCATCAAGCTGGTCAACCTGCAATACCTCGCTATGCTGTTCGGGCTCTTCGCCTGGCACGCCCGCCGCTACCGCATCCGCTGGGGCAGCCTCGCGGCATTTGCGATCATCTTCGGCTCCCCCATCTTCGGCTACATCGCCCGCCAGGAATACGCCGACTTCGCCCTCACCGCCTGGCTCGGCACCGGCGTCACGCTCCTGCTCTCCCGTGGGGGAAGATTCCAACCCAACCGCCTGCTCGCCGCCGGGCTCCTCCTCGGCTTCGCGGGCTCGAGCAAACTCCAGGGCCTCCTCGTCGCCTCCTGCTTCATCGCCGCCGACCTGCTCATTTTCCTCTGGCACAAACGCTCATTCAAACTCACCTTGGAGCGCGGCCTGCTCCTCAGCGCGGGCGTCGTGGCAACCGGCATTGGCTGGTGGTTTCGCGGCTGGCGCTACACCGGCACTCCCTTCTACCCCTTCTTCAGCGATTCACCAGACGTCAAAGCTCTCTTCCTGGTCAATGCCAGTTATGGCGTTGGCCGCGACTGGCTCGCCTTCCTCGCCCTCCCTTGGAACATGATCACCGTCCCGCCGGAAAAATTCGCCGACCTCTTCCGCTTCGGTCCCTCATTGCTCATAGTCCTACTCATCGGCATCCTCGCCCTCGTAATAAAGCGCACCAAGATCGACTTCGCCACCAGCGTCATCATCACCGGCAGCCTCCTCTTCACGCTCTTCTGGTTCCGCTCCGGACAAGTCATGCGCTATGAGGCCTGTCTCCTGCCGCTCTGGGCGATACTCCTGCTCGCCTCGCTCGCCCGCCTCAATTGGCGCAACCCTGTAGTCCCCGCACTCTGCCTGCCGCTTTTGCTGAGCACCACACTCTTGACCAGCAATGTGATCCGCTACGGCGTCCCGCCGCCCGTCACCTGGCCTGCAACACAAGCCGTCCTCAACGCTGTCCTCCCCTACTACCGCGCCACTCAGGCGGCCTCCCGCGTCGTCGGCGGGAACGACATGGTCTACACCTGGTTCTGCGACGACATCCGCGCCTATGCCCCAGGTAAATCTTACGGCGACTGGTTCGGCGGCTACACCTACACCTGGCTCGGCAACGTCCACACCGGCCCCAGAGTTAAAGAGGTAGACGAAATGGTCGCCCGCCTCAAGTCTGTTGGCTTCCGCTACATCATCCTCGACCGCCACCGGGCCCAACGTTTCGCCACCATTTACGGCGCGGACTTCCTCCAGTCCGGCATCGTAAAGCCTTTCATCAAGGTTCCCGGCACTGAAACTGTCTATGACGACGGCAGATACGCCGTCTTTCGTCTAACCTGAATAAGTGATGAAGCAAAAGTGCATACTCGCCTTGTTGGCAGCCTGTCTGATGAATTCCTGCGTCAGTGAAAAGGAAAAATCGCCAACTCTGCCCGATGCGAAAATCGACAAACTCGTACCCGACAAAGTGCTGGAAGGGCAAGCATTCCAGATTCAGCCCAGCGGGGCCAGCGCGCTCAGTGTTCTCGGCAGCAATCTCGTCAAGGGCTCGCGCATCAAGCTCAACGGAATGCCTCTCGAAACTGCCTCCGGCGACGGCTCATCTCTCGCCGCCCTCGTTCCCCCGGAGATCTTCGCCAAGGCGGGCAACTACATCGTTAGCGTCGAAACTCCCGACGGCCGCAGCACCAACACTCTCGCCTGGATGGTCCTGCCCAAGACCGGCCCCGCCCCCGAAATCCGGAGTATCCACCCCGATACTACCGTTGCCGGCAAGGGCTTCAACGTGCAACCCAACGGCATTTCCGCCATGGGAATGACCGGGGCAAACTTCCTGCCCGGCGCAAAAATCCTCTTCAACGGCAAGGAACTCGAAACCAGCTTCGGCGGTCTGGATCAATTGGCCGTCATCGTCCCCCCAACAGAATTCGCAAAGCCCGGCAAGATAAAGATCACCGTCAAAAACCCCGACGGCAAACTGAGCCCCGCCAAAGACTTCACTGTCACCAACTGATGTCGCGAATGAAGCAATGGGCCCAGCCCGCAATCTTACTGCTGGCCGCCATCCTGCTCAGCGCTGCCACCCTCCCCTGGATCGATGAGCTGGGCCTCGAATACGACGAGGCCCACTTCCTGCCCACCGCCCTCAAGATCGCGAACGGTGCCGAAGAAAAACTCCCCTTGCCCTGGGGCATCACTGTGGCCCACCGGCCCATTCCAATCATGACCATGCCCTATGTGGGCACTCTCGACGCCTTCGTTTACGCTGTCCCTTACCGTATTTTCGGATCAGGCAAAGTCGTCTCGCGCATCACCAACCTGCTGCTCGGCACCGCCATCTTCGGCCTCGCGTACTTGCTAGCCAAACGCAATGCGGGACTATGGGGCGGCGCGATCACACTCGCCCTCCTGCTCGCCGACGTCGAACTTGTGCTCCACGCCCCAACCAACTTCGGGCCCTTTCTCCTCCAGCAACTACTCACGGTCGGCGCTCTGCTTTGCCTCGACTCCTGGTGGCGCGGAGGCAAAGGCTGGTACTTCTTCTTCGCCGTCGCGCAACTCGCCCTCGCCTTCCACGAAAAGCTCACCTTCCTTTGGATTTTCACCTCACTCGCCGTCGCCATAATCGTCTTCCGTGGAAAATTAACCTGGCAACGCAGCCGCTGGTGGTACACCCCGCTAGCTCTGCTGCTGGCAATCGTGATCCTCAGCCCCATCCTTTACTTCGTTTTCGCCGCCCCGGAAGTCGTCCTCGGTTTCGGCAGACAAAATACGCGCCTGCCCCTCGATTGGCCCAAAGTCATCGGCGAACGCTGGGATGTCTTCGACCAGATGCTCCGCGGCACTTGGACCATGGAATTCACCGCCGGCCCGGTTCCAGCAACCCTCCAACGCGGCATTGCCCTCCACCTCCTCTTCTTCGGCGGGCTGCTCGCCGCACTCTGGACCCGCAACAAAATGGCCCTCATTCTCTACACCACAGCCGCCGGTGTCTGGGCCTGGAATCTCATCTTCCCCGACGCCGGACGCATGCACCACATCCTCTTGATGGCACCGCTATGGCAGGCTGCGGCCGGTATCGCCCTGGCCCCCCTCGCCCTCCCCATGCGCGTCGTCGCACTGCTCGTCATCCTTTGGGCGGGTTGGGATGCCGCACGCTGTTACCAGTGGTATGCAACTCGCGTCCTCGCAACGGGTGGCATCAATCACTGGAGTAACATGACCGGTACCACCACAGACTGGTTAGCAGCTAGGCCTCAACTCACGCCCGTCACAACTTCGTGGGGCATCGCTCGTCCCTTATTCGTCTTGAGCGGCGGCAAAGTAGATCCCCTCGAACTAAACGCCGAAGATGATCCTGCGACCGCCAGGACACTGATTCAGAGAGACCGGCAGCTTTG
>JBKJSR010000085.1:0-5941 GCA_046594355.1 Bryobacter sp. | reverse complement strand
CGGCGTACCTGGCCGGGCAACATTCGGGAATTGCGCAATGTGCTCGAGCGCGCCGTGATTCTGGCGGGAGAAGGCCTGATCCGCCTGCCACACTTGCCGGCTGTGCCTGGAATGGACGTAGCTGCTTCATTCGACGATCCGGAAGCGATTGTGATTCGTGTGGGCACGACAGTGGATGAAGCCGAAAAGGCCTTGATTTTCAAGACGCTCGACCACACGAAACAGAACAAGACTCGCGCGGCGGAAATTTTGGCGATCAGTCTGAAGACCCTGCACAACAAGCTCAAACAGTACGGAACAGACGGCGCGGAATCCTAGGAGCCAATGACACTGAAGAGCCGGTTGCGCCTGACCATCCTGCTTCCTTTGCTGGCGGTGGCGTTGGGGTATTCGCTGTTCAGCCTTTCGACCGGTGCGTCGGTGTTGTTCCGCGAAGCTTCCGAGCGCGCCATGCTGCTTGCCAGTCAGACACAGACCTTGCTCGTGCAGCGCGTCGATGAGTATCGCAAGCTGAGTCCGCCTGCCACCAGCTTGCTCGAAACCGAGCGGCAGTGGCGCGAGTTGGCGAGTAAGGATGAAGCGCTCGCGAAGATGCTCGAGCAGACGATGGCTTCCAGTCGTACGGCGGTGGAGATCGACATTCGCGGGCAGGACGGCATTGTCTTGTCTTCCTCCAACCCCAACAGCATCGGCGAGCGGGCGCGGCAGGCGACGCCCATGAAGTTTTGGGCCGGGACGGGACGGGCGTGGCAAATCTGGAGCGTATTCACGAAGAAGGAAGAATACGAGACGAGCATTCCTCTGGGACTGCCTGGCAGCAGCAAGCCGATCTTTGAAGTGAGAGTACTGGTGTCGAGCGAACTGTTGCGCAACACCCTTGAGCCCGAAGTGGGTAATCTGCTTTTTTTACTGGCGATTTCACTGCTCATCTCGATTGGCATCGCGGTACTGACCGCCAACGTGGCTTTCCTGCCTTTGCGGCGCTTGAGCGAGGCCATCGACAAGGTATCGCGCGGCGAGTCGCTCAGCCAGCCGGAAATGCGTGAGGCCCAGGAAGTACTGGCGGTGGAGAGCAAGTTGAGCCTGCTCGGCGAACAGGTGCGCGGGGCCCGTGAAGACTTAAAGCAGATGCGCGGCAATGTGCAGGAGTTGCTGGAGCGGATGGAAGACGCCGTGCTGCTATTCGACAAAGACGAAACACTTGTAAATGCCGGGCGCTCGATCGAGAAATTCCTGGGCCGGGGCCGCTGGGAGTTGACAGGCACGCATGTCAGCGAGATGTTTGCGCCAGGTTCGGCCGTGGGAGATTTGATCCACGGGGCGATGGCGCTGAATCAGAATGTGACCGATGCGGAACTCACGCTTGGCGCGCGAAGAATTGTGCTCGATCTCGAAGTGCTCGAGGCCAAGGGATACTTGCTGACGATTCGCGACGCAGAAGCGAAGCAGAGCATTTCGCGGCAACTCGATGTCTCCCGCCGTCTCAGTGCGCTGAACCGGCTGACCGGCGGCGTCGCGCACGAGATCAAGAATCCTTTGAACTCGATCGGTTTGCACCTCGAAATTCTGCGGGAGCGCATTGCGGGTGCCGATCCCGTGGCCGAAGAAGAATTGCGGATTCTGCGGGAAGAAACCAAGCGCCTGGACAGAGTCGTGAAGACATTTCTCGACTTCACCCGCCCGGTCGAATTGAAGCTGGTCCATCTTGATTTATGCGAAATGCTTAAGGGTCTCGTACAGTTCCTGACGCCGGAAGCGCAATCGAAGCGGGTTCACTTCGAGTTCTCCTGCGAGAATGAATCGGCGGTGATTTGCGGCGACGAAGACTTGATGAAGCAGGCCTTTTTGAACCTGCTGCGCAACGGGATGGAAGCGATGCCGGAGGGGGGGCCTCTCGAAGTGAATGTCCGCATGGAGCCCGCCGAAGTCGTAATCGCGATTGGCGACAAGGGCATTGGAATCCCCAGCGCTAGCCGCGACAAAATTTTTCAATTGTACTTTACCACCAAGCATCAGGGGAGCGGAATCGGGCTGGCCATTACATTTCGTGTTGTGCAGTTGCACAATGGAAGTATCAGCTTTGAGAGCCGGGCAGGCGAGGGCACGAAGTTTGAATTGCGCTTTCCGAAGTTCGAGGAAGATTGATTGGAGTATCGATGAAGGGCTGGAGTATACGAAGCGGAACGATCGTGCTCGCCGGCATGCTGGTGCAGCAGGGCTGTCTATTCAAAAAGTCGCCGCCAAAAGCATCGATCGTGATTCCTCCCGCGCCGCAACCGCAAGCGCCACAACCGTTGCCCACTCCACCGCAACTGTCGGCACCACAGGCCAATACTGGCGATAGAGCGGCTCAACTGCCTGCGCCGCCCACTTTGCCACCGCCTGATACGCCGACACAGCCGGTGAAGCCAAGGACGGCCAGGAGGTATTCTCCCGCGAACGCCGCAGGTACTGAGGCTTCCATCCCAACGCATCCGGAAGCGCCGATCCAAAGCGTTCCGCTGCCCGCTCCAGGGCCAAGCCTGCAACCCATACTTGGCAGCAGGGAAATTCACGAGCGGAATCAGCGGATCCAAAGCTACCTCGATAAGGCCCGCTTGATCGTTCTGCGCGCCGAGCGGTCAGCGCAAAGTGAACTGCAAAAGCAGTTAATCGAGCAGGTGAGAACTTTTCTTCAGCAGGCGGAGGACGCCCGCAAAGTGGACCTGATGCGGGCCGAGAATCTGGCCGAGCGGGCGGAAGTATTGTCGCGCGGTTTGGTCAAATAATACTGGAAACCGCAGGGGGGCGATGTGATCCCCGGAAGCCGTTCATTCCAAGTGGGAATTTGACCGTTGTGAGGCTACCCAGCGGAAAGTGCCATGAGCCTTTATTTCGGGCCTCTGGACGTGTTCGGGCCAGGAAGTAAGATAAAAAAACGCCCGATGCGAGGGATGCATCGGGCGTAAGTGTTACCGTCTGGAACGGTTACTCGAATGGAGTTGTGTTTACTGGGCTGCTGGAAGGTTCGAGGAAACTTCAGCCGCCGCCTGGTCTGCCGAGACGAAAACCTTCATCTCGACGCGCCGATTCTGTTTGCGGCCATCGCGTGTCTTGTTGTCGGCAACCTGATTCTCCTGACCGAAGCCGGCCACAAAGATGCGGTGCAGCGGGATGTTGTGCTTACCGGTGAGGTAGCGAACCACGGCATCGGCGCGTTTGCGGCTCAGCTCGAGGTTTAGAGTCTTGGGGCCGGTGCTATCGGTAAAGCCCTGCAACTCAATCACGAAGTTCTTGAGTCCGTTTACCTTCGTGGCCGAGGCATCGAGCATTTCCATCGACTCTTTGTTGAGTTCGGATTGACCGGTTGCGAACAGAACCTGGTCCGTGTTGACCAGTTTGAAGTTCTGCATGTTCTCCATGCGGGTGTTCATGGACTTGTTCATCGTGCCCATGTCTTTGCCGAGCTGTTCACCCTTGCTGAGCCCTTGTTCTGCCAGCGAGCGGCCGTCGGCGGCTTCTTTGCGGGCGAGCTTGGCTTCTTCGCCAGCCGAGTCTGCCTTGCCTTGTGCACCCATTGCTCGTTCGTCGGCACGGGCTACGCCTCGTTCGACCTCTTCAATGGATTTAGCGTGTGCCTTGGTTGTGCCGTCCAGTTCGCCGACTTTTTGTTCGATCGGTGTCACTGTGGCTCGTACATATTTCTTGGTTGCGCAGCCGCTGATAAATGGTACCAGCGCCAGGGCTGCGATCGTCGTGGATTGAAGAAGAATTGAGGTCATGAGTTGCTCCTGTGAATTTTGGCGCTTTGGGATGCGTCTACCGCAACGACTGCCATGCTTTGGCCGCGCTTGCAGCCTCCGGTATTAAGTGATAGCTGAGTCATTGCACAATGAATCATTGCAAGCGGCGTGCCAAATCTAGAATCGCTGCAAGTGATTGATTTGATTAGTGAAAAAAATAGAATTCTAAGTAAGCGGCCTGTAAAGACTTCGTCCCGGTGGTAGAACTTACCTGCTTTTGACCAATGGCTGCCGTTTTGCGCCGCAAGAATCCTTAATGTGGCCTCACCCAAGCCATCCCATCCGGACCCTTCCCAGTCTGAATCCGCCTGATCACTGCCAGCGTCTTCAGGTCGAATACGGCGATCTCATTCTGGCCAGTCACTGCGACATAGGCACGTTGCCCGCCTGGCTCGATGAGGATTCCCTCCGGCGACTTACCTATCGCCACCCGCTTCAGCACTTTGCGCGACGCCACATCGACGATCACCAATTCATTTCCCGAGAGGTCCGATATGAGCGCGAGTTTCCCGTCTTCGGTCAGCTTGATGCGATTGGATCGTTTTGTGCCGGCATCAAAGCTTGCGCTGACTTTCCTGGTTGCAATATCGATGATGGAGACGCCCCCATCCCGCGAATGCGCCGTCCAGATTGCCAGCCCGTCCGGCGTGAAGTCCATTCCTTCCGCCCCCTTGCCCACAGGCACTACGGTCTGATTCCAGTTCGTCCCTTCCAGCGTCCACACCGAGATGCTGTCCCCGCCAATGTTCGCCGTCGCCATAGTCCGGCCATCCTTCGAGAACATCACCATATGGGTGCCGGTTTGCCCTGTCCCAAGAAGCGCGTCCACGCGGTTCGTTGCCGGATCGTAGCGCCCCACCAGCTTGTTCGCTTCTGCGGTAAACCACACCTTACCGTCGACCATCGCCAACCCGTGTGCCCGCTGCATCGGTGTCAAATCAACTCGATGCAGTTCCTTTGCGGTCCTTAAATCGATCACGCTCAAACTACTACCGGGGGTCCGGGAGCCATAGTTGGAAACAAAGGCGAATCGTCCATCGGCCGACACTTCCACTTCATGCGGACCCTCGCCTGTAGCAGTTTTGCCCGTCACTTCGCCGGACTTCGGGTCGACAATCATCAAAGTCGCATCTTCCTTATTCAGGACCACGAGCTTTTGCGCAAAAAGCACACTAGAGAACATGAGCAGCAATGGCAATCGCATGGCCACCATCATACAACTGCCAACTGCCGTGGCCTACAGAGTGTCAATTGCCTTGACAAAACCAGCCGCTTGCGAGGCTTTCAGTCTGCCAGATCAGGGAACGGTTTTCTCCCAATGTTGACTGTGCCTCCGTGCCAACACAACTGAGACACTTTTCGTTCCTTAATTACACAGCAGGGCGGGAAGCATTCTCCCTATGAATAAACAGAAGTCTCTTGCCTCCATCTCCGCGATTTTGCCGTCAGGGGACGGAGGGGGAGTGAAGAGGCGTGTCCTCGTCGCCGATGGGCATGCCGGGTGGGGCTTCGATGGGGCGGGGGAGCGGGAGCTGTTTCGGATCCTCTTCAAAGCGCTTGACTTGAGCGCGGACGAAGGCGTCGTTCGAGTTGGCGGCGATTGCGGTGATGTAAGTGGAGGCGATGGAACGCGCTCTGGCGGCGGCGCGCTGGTCTGAAGCCAAGGCCATCAGATGGTAAAGCAGCGACATGCCAGTGGCATATTGAGTTTCGCGCAACAGGCCCGTGAGTGGTTTGGCTTCCCAGGTGACCCGGATCAGGGACTGGATGATTTCTTCAAGCGCTGGATTCTTTGCGTCGCGGGCGTTGTGCTGGACGATGCGGCTGGCGCGTTCGGGGTGGAGGATCATGCCGATGGTCAGGTTGATGGAGGCTTCGACTGGAGCGAGAGCGTCGAAGGTCAGGCCCGTGCGGCCTTTAAAGCTCTCTCTGGTGCGGGCATAGCCCAGCGCCGGTGGCGGCATGAGATTGAGGAGGCGCTCAGGAAGGGTGAGCGTTTCGGGTTTCAAGGTATCGAGCAGGGCGTTGAGGGCGCGGCGCTGTTCTTCGGGGGCGATGATTTTTGCGACTGGCTGGGTGTCGCCACGGATCGCATAGCGGTAATCGATCCCTCCAATGACTTTGGCAGCGGCTTCCACTTGATAGCGGTGACTGAGATA
>JBKJSR010000723.1:0-7928 GCA_046594355.1 Bryobacter sp. | reverse complement strand
ATAGAAGTCATACCGCAGGCCCAAATTCAAAACGAGACGGGAGGTGATGCGCCAGTCGTCTTGAATGAAGATGCCCAGTTCATGCATGCGCGAACTGTAGGGCGGGGATCCAAATGTGGGCGTGACGCTGCTGGGGATGTTACTAAGGAAGTCTGCCTTACTTTGGAAGGAAAATGAGGGGTTTTCGGGATTGCTCCGGAATCCGGTATTCAGCCCGTATTTGCCGCCGAACTTGAAGGAGTGTTTGCCCATGCGGCGGGATACTTTCTGATCGAAGCTATAAGTCGTACCGTACATATCCCAGATTTCCGCCCCGCCCACACCAAAACCAGAAGGACCCGCTATCGAGATTCTAGGGACGCTACGATCCCAGGGGGCGATCTCCTTGCCGCCTTTGGGATCCTTGACGGTGAAGAACTGATCGAGGCGCTTCATGTCGTTAAAGTTCCAGCCGAAACGGCTTTCCGACATCCAACTGGCTCCGCCCGTCGTGAAGCTCGACGTAACCCGATCCTGAACGTAGCCGTAAGTTCTGTCGTTCTGGCCGCCGATATAGTAACTGGGATCGAGGCCAAAGGGCCGCATTCGAGTATAGGTAACGGCCAGATTACTCATTGAGGTCAACCGGGCGTCGCCTTTGAGTACGATGTGATTTTCCCGGCTGGTGGCGTTGCGGATGCCCTCAAAGCTACCTATATCGCCGTTGATTGGTACGTTGGGCAGGGGCAACACGTCGAGGAGTAGCTTGGTTTCCGGAAAGGGTAAAGCCTTCAGGATTTCGTCGCGGTAAATCTGTGTAGGCACAGTGCCGTTGACCCGGCGCGAAGCGGACTCCCGATACCCCTCGTATGTGGCGAAGCCGAATATGCGGTCCTTCTTGATGGGAGCGCCAAGCGTTCCCCCGAATTGATTGAATACGATGCGCGGCTTGCGGATTTCAGAACCGTCGGCACGTCTGGCGGCGATGAAAGGATCGCGCGCGTTCAGCACATGCGACTGATAGTTTTCAAAGAGAGTGCCGTGCCAACTGTTGGTGCCGGATTTCGAGATGAGGTTCACCTGCCCGCCAACGACGCTGCCGTACTCGGCCGGGAGGATGCCGCGCACGAGCTGGACTTCCTGCACGGCATCGATACTCATGACATCAATGTAGTTTCGCGCCCCGTACTGCGCCATGCTCCGCTGCTCCGGGTTGGAATTGGCGTCCGTGCCGTCGACGCTGATCCCCGTTCCGCTGGCACCGATGCCATTCAACCGGGGGCTGCGGCCACTGCCGGAGTCTACTCCAGCCGAGAGCCGGAGAATATTGCTGACGTTACGGCGGGCGAGAGGAAGTTCCGTCACTTTCATTCCTTCGAAGGTCTGTAGTTGCTCGGAGGTGGCCGTATTGATGAGAGGCGCGGAAGCCTCGACATTCACCGATTCTGACACCGACCCGACCTCAAGCAGAAAGCTCTGCTTCAACGTCTGGGCTGCGACGAGTTCCAATCCCTTGAGTTCATGCCGTTTAAATCCCTTCGCCTCCACGCGCACGGAGTAGTTACCGACGCGGAGAAAATCGAACGCAAACTCGCCGGTTTGATCCGCAATCCGCACGCTCGACGCATTGGTTTCCAAGTGTGACATTGTGACCGTGGCGCCTGGAACAGCGGCCCCCGACGGATCGGACACAACTCCATAAAGCGTGGCTGTAGTGACTTGAGAATGGCCGGAGGCGCAACTCAACACAGATAAGGCAAACCACGCATAGCAGTTTATTGATTTCATGATACTCCTCGTTACGTTGAGCCCACTTTATCGGTGAACTCTTACGGGAGCAAGCAGGGAACCGTTCCGAACCGTTTCTTGCTATGGCTAAAGAACTCGAACGGCTATCAACCGGGACTTGGTAGGAACCTTGTCGTGGACCTCAGCCTTCAGGACCGCCTGAAAATGCCAGGGCCCCGTGTGCCGCGGAGATTCCTTGCGAAGACGCCCGAGCAACTCGGCGAGGGAAGTCTCGGATGAAAGATATTCGGCGGCCGCTTGCGTGGCCGGCGCATTGAGACCACTAATCAGCAGCAGCCGCTGCTTTGCCTCAAGGCCTGGAAGCATGGAGATGAGCGCATACTCCTGATCGCCCTCGCGCTCCTCGGCACCATAATCAATCACATATTCCGAGGGCTCGCCCGGACGCGGTTTGGCGTTAAAGATCGCACGCTGGCGTTTGCCTGCGCTAGGTGTAATTCGGAAGGGCGACTTCCCCATCAATGGATCCAACCACTGATTGGTCTCATTATTCCCCAGCAGGATCAGGTCGTCGCCGCGCAGGTCGTCCCAGCTCACAAACCGGCTTTGTGTAGTCTGGACGGGGATGTGGAGCCGAGTCAACAGCGACGCTAGTTGAACGCCAGCCACCGCCTCTCCCACCTTGGTCTGATTGATGCTGGGAGTGAAATAGAAAGCTCCGCCGGGGGGGATGCGGAATGTCCGATGAAAGAGTGCTTCCTCTTCCGGTTGTGCCCGCATTCGTTTCGGAATCGTATCGGGAGGCAGCGGTTGATCAAAATGTTTGATGACAGCGGTCATCGGGCTACTGAAGCAGATGATGGTGCGCCGCCCTTGTTGAATCCAAGGGCCCCAGAATTCGTTAGTCGCGGTGCCGATGGCGGCTGCAGCAGGATGCGGCGCGAAATACAATCCGATGAAGAGTCCCGCGGCCAGCAGCGCGAGGGCGGCGAGGGGGATCATCGCCCAAAACAAGCCGCGTGCCGGTAGCGGCCCGGAAACGGCGGGGCTTGTCTGACTCGCACCGGGTTCCACAACAACTAGGGCGAGCGGTGTAGGTTGGCTTTCCTTTACCCGGCGAAACGACGGTACATAACGTCCCACGGGCAGATCGATTCGCAATGCGTGGGTGCTGCCTTCGCCAGCGTAGTATTCCTGAAGCTTTTGCCGCAACGTGTGGGCCTGGCGGCGGACTACGGAGTCTTCACTCGGTGAATATTCGGGTCCACGCAAAAAAACTTCAGAGCCGATCAAGTACTCGTTAATCCTTCCGCCCTCGCCTCGAATGGTCAAGTCGCAGATGTATCTCAGAAATTTCTGCAACTTCTCTGACCGTTCGAAAGCGCCGCTGTGCAGAACGGATTGGATCTCCGCTTGTACTTCCGCTGGACTTATTTCGAGAGGTTCAATCGTAGCGAAAATTTGTTTGGGGTTTAGCATGGCTCCTGTTCGCACCTGAGTCTATACCAAATTGGGAAGAATTTCGTTTACCGGCCCAAGAGCTTTCCCGTTCCGCCGCCGCGAACCGTTTGGAACTGTCCCGCCGTTGACAGAACCCAGGCATTCAGCGTTATCTTAGAAGGGCCTTATGTCTCACCCATCCGCTGCTCCGTCCGTAGCTTTCACGCGTCCCGTTGAAGGGACCTACACAGAAATTCTGACTGCTGAAGCCGTCGTTTTCCTCAGCGAACTTTCATCGCGCTTCAATGCCCGGCGTGAGGAACTGCTGGAAAAGCGCGCTCAACGTTGGGACGAATTGCGGCTGGGTACGCTGCCGTCCTTTCTGCTGGAGACAAAGAGCGTGCGCGACGCTTCATGGACCGTAGCACCGATTCCGCCAGCGCTACAGGATCGCCGCGTGGAAATCACGGGGCCCGTGGATCGCAAGATGGTGATCAACGCGATGAATTCCGGGGCATCCGTATTTATGGCGGACTTTGAAGATGCAAATTCGCCGACCTGGGACAACAACCTGCAGGGCCAGATCAACATGCGAGACGCCGTCAACGGGACGATTACATACAGCAGTCCGGAAGGGAAGCAATATAAGCTGAACGCCACGACGGCGGTTCCAATGGTTCGCCCGCGCGGTTGGCATCTGGTGGAGAAGCACATGCTGATTGATGGCCGGCCGATTTCCGCTTCGCTGTTTGATTTCGGTCTTTATTTTTTTCACAACGCAGCCGTCTCCCTGAGCCGCGGACGCGGGCCGTATTTCTATCTTCCGAAAATGGAGAGCCATCTGGAGGCGCGGCTTTGGAACGACGTTTTCGTTTTTGCCCAGGACTATTGCGGTGTGGCACAAGGATCGGTACGGGCCACGGTGCTGGTGGAAACGATCCTCGCGTCCTTCGAGATGGATGAAATTCTGTATGAACTGCGAGACCATTCCGCAGGCTTGAACTGTGGCCGCTGGGACTACATTTTCAGTTACATCAAGAAACTCGGCCATCGCAGCGACAAAATTTTGCCGGATAGGGCTCAGGTGACGATGACGAAGGCATTTCTGAAAGCCTACGTCGACCTGCTCATTCAAACCTGCCACAAGCGTGGGATTCACGCCATGGGCGGTATGGCCGCGCAGATTCCAATCAAAAACGACCCTGCCGCGAATGAGCAGGCGCTGGAACGCGTGCGTCAGGACAAGCTTCGCGAAGTGAAGGCCGGGCACGATGGAACCTGGGTGGCTCATCCCGGCTTGATCCCGATTGCGAAGGCGGTGTTTGACGAGTTTATGCCGGAGGCGAACCAGATCGGCGTCAAGCGGGAAGACGTTCACGTAACCGAGGCCGATTTGCTTGAGCCAGTCACCGGCGAGGTTACGGCTGCGGGTCTGCAAATGAACGTAGACGTCGGCATTCAGTATCTGGAAGCGTGGCTGAACGGCAACGGGTGTGTTCCGATCTACAATCTGATGGAGGATGCAGCAACCGCCGAGATCTCACGTTCACAAGTGTGGCAGTGGGTGAAACATCGGGTGAAGCTGACCGACGGGCGAACCGTAACCCCCGAACTCGTGCGCGAAGCGATCGATCATGAACTCGCCGCAAAACCGGGCACGCCGAACAAGCGCCGGGCTGCGGAGATTTTTGGCGACATGATGACTCGCGATGATTTCCAGGAATTCCTGACCACGGCCGCTTACGAGCACATCGATTAGACGACATGCTGATCCAAGTCGCGGGAAAACGACCGGCCGCTGTACCCTACATACATTAAGCTGTGACGGACCATTTGAAATTTCATGATTAAGCTCTTCGCCCACTTCTTCCTGCTTGCAGTTGCCGCTTACGCCGGACTCGTTCGCTTCGACGTGTTGACCCGGCGTGACGTTTTGGGAGGACAACCGTTTGGAAACAGCGGTGCCTATGAATTGATTCGCGGCCGTGCCCATTTCGCCGTGGACCCGAAGCTGCCCCAGAACAGCCGCATCACCGATATTCGTTTTGCTCCCCGCAACTCAAGCGCCAAGGTCGAGTTTTCGGCGGACGTAGTGTTGCTTCGTCCAAAGGACGCCAGGCTTGGCAACGGCACCTTGCTGGTGGAAGCTCCCAATCGGGGCGGCATGGGAATGTTGTCCACCTACAACCGGGCTAAGAGTTCGGCCGACCCGGTAGCCCCGGAACATTTTGGCGATGGTTTTCTGCTGCGCGAAGGCTACACGATGGCTTGGATCGGATGGCAGCATGATGTGCCGGAGCGACCGGATAGTCTGCGCGCATACGTTCCTGGAGCAATGGGAGAGACGGGACTGGTGCGGGGAGAGATCACTGCTTCCGCTTCGCTCCTGCGATTTTCGCTGGGTGATAGCGGGCATATTCCTTACAAGGCCAGCCATGCCGATAGTCTGGTGCTCACGGTGCGCGACGGCATTCATGGCCGGCGCTTGCCGATCTCGGCAAGTGAATGGCGCCTTGAGGGCACGGAAATCTTACTGGCTAAACCCGCCGTAGCAGGCCGCATCTATGAGTTTGTATATCGCGCTAAAGATCCAGCGGTCGCCGGCCTCGGGCTCGCCGCTTTACGCGACTTCGTTTCGGAGTGGAAGTACGGTGATGGCCGCGTGCTAGTACCTGCTACTTCCGGCACTAAGATTGCTATCGGAGTTGGAACCTCACAAAGCGCAATGGCGCTAAAGGCTTTGCTCTATGAAGGATTCAACGCCGACGAGCGGGGCCGCAAGGTATTCGATGGCTTGCAACCCCATGTAGCGGGAGGGCGGCGTGCAACTTTTGAACGGTTTAACCAGCCCAGCCGCACTTCCGGGCCGTATCGGAACGCCAGCGATTCCCCTACCAACCAATTTCCTTTTTCCGACACCGAAGATACCGAACCCGTGACCGGACGGAAGGACAGCATCCTTGCGAAGGCCCGGTCTGCCGGCGTTGTGCCGAAGATCCTGTACACCAATTCGAGTTACGAATATTGGGGCTCCGCAGGGGCGCTGATACATACGAGCCTGGACGGTAAGCGGGACTTGTTATTGCCCGATACAACGCGTATTTACCTGCTAGCCGGAGGCCAGCATGGCCCGGCGGCGTTTCCTCCGCAGCGCGGCGACGGACAGAATCTGGCCAATTGGAACGACTACAGGTGGGCCTTGCGCGCCATCCTCCGGGATCTGCAGGATTGGGTGGTGAAGGGGATGGAGCCCCCGCCGTCCAGCTATCCGAAAGTGTCCGCTGGTGCGCTTGTGAAGGGCGATCCGGGCGCATACCGCACGCAATATCTGGACTTCGGCCCGGACTATCTGACCAAGGGTCTGGTCGCTTTTCAGCCGCCAAAGCCGGGCGCGGAGTACACGGTCCTGGTGCCAAAACCCGACTCCGATGGCAATGATTGCGTGGGAGTGAAGATGCCGTGGGTCGCCGTTCCTCTGGGTGCGTTTACCGGGTGGAACCTACGCACAGCCTCCATGGGTGGTGCAGGCGAACTGTTGGCAAACGTGGGTTCGTACCTGCCATTTCCAGAACAGAGAATCCGGAAACAGTTCCCCAGCCGCAGTGAATATGCGGGCCGCATTGAAGAAACTGCCCGCCTATTGGTGAAGGAGCGCTTGCTCCTCGATGCGGACGTGCCGCAGATGGTGCAAATGGGCGAGCGAATTTGGGACTGGTCCGTTGGCGATTCCGGACGTCGATAGGCTTCAGTTTTTCCGTTCCGAACAGTTCGAACGTGGCGGCGTACCGCTAGCTTGCATACAATGGGATCGATGCGATTCGCTTCACTATTTCTTGTCGGCAGCTTGACGGCGTTGAGCCAGCCGCCAGCCACGCAAACCGTTCTCAATCGATATTGCGTTTCCTGCCATAACGAGAAGGTCAAAACTGCGGATGTGTCTTTGCAGCAATCTGGCACAAAGCCGCTCGAAGCGAATCCGGAATTGTGGGAAAAAGTAGTTCAGAAACTGAGCCATCGGCACATGCCGCCGATTGGCCTTCCACGTCCCGACGAGCAGACTTATAAAGCAATCATTTCCTCGCTGACCGATGCGCTCGACCGCAGTTCCAAAGCCAACCCGAATGCGGGACGAACGGGTGCCTTCCGGCGGCTCAACCGCGTCGAGTACCAAAACGCAATTCGCGACATCCTCGCCGTAGATTACAACGTCTCGTCGTTGCTGCCCACCGATGAAAGCAGTCACGGCTTTGACAATGTGACTGTCGAGAATTTATCTCCCACGCTGCTCGAGCGCTACTTGTCAGCAGCTCAGAAAATCAGCCGTCTGGCAGTTGGCAGTCCAATCCGCAAGCCGGGTTCGGACACGATCCTGATTGCGCCCGACCTGACCCAGGAAGAACACATCATCGGCCTCCCGTTCGGAACACGCGGCGGAAACATAGTTCCCTATCATTTTCCAGTCGACGGCAAATACGAAATCCAGGTCCGCTTGGCCCGCGATCGCAATGAACACGTTGAAGGCCTCGACATCGCGCATCGGGTAGAACTTACTCTCGATGGCGTTCGCGCGGGCTTGTTCACAGTGACTCCGCCACCTCGTGGTGCCGACCATCAAAACGTGGACAAGGATCTGATGGTTCGAATCGCGATGACTGCCGGCCCTCACCAGATCGGCGTCGCCTTCCCGCGCAAAACTTCCGCGCTTCTGGAAACCGAGCGCCAGCCTTATCAGGCTCACTTCAACATGGATCGGCATCCGC
>JBKJSR010000498.1:0-4063 GCA_046594355.1 Bryobacter sp. | reverse complement strand
ACACACAATAACACAAACACACACAACCTGTCGCGTTCAAGAGGAGCGCGGTCGCTTTACTTATGCAATCGAATGTGTGCCTGGCGGCAAATCGCTCAGGGCTGACAAACGGGTCGGCAACCGAAGAGCTGTCTACATCGTTGTCCTTATCGGGTGCCGACATGCACGCTAGATTCCTCGCCGAACCGATCCCTTCGAACTACTCGAATTTTTCGAGCAGTTCCGCCGTTCTGAAATCCGCCTACCGGACAGTGTTCTGGCATTCTCGCGTGGCAGAATCGACCAACCGGCTTAGAATCGGCACTGGTGCCATTGAATTGGAGTTCCCTATGGAAAAGAGCGTCTTTGTCCAAGCCCGAGACCTGCCGCCCGAAAAGCGGCATGCTGCCGAGGTCTTGCTCGGTGGAGTACTAAGCGGGGACGAACTTGTCCTGATCAGATCTTCCAAGGGAAGGATTTTGAAGTTGGGACTCACTGGCGATGCCCTTTCCGAAGCATACCGCCAGTTGTTCGACTGGTCAGCCGAAATGTCCAAGCGAGTTGAGCGCGTTCCAGCGAGTGAACTGGATTCGGCCATTGACGAAGCCTTGGACTTCGCACGGCCCCGGCGCGGATGAGAATTGCTGTAGATACCGCCATTCTGATTCGCGGAAATGTTAGAGCCACAGGGTCGGCAAAAGACCTTCTTTTAAAAGCGATCCCGGATTCTGGTACACGGCTAGTCCTCTCCCCTTATGTCTTGGCCGAGGTTGACCGCGTTCTGCGGTACACGAGGATTCAGGCCCTCTACCAGTGAACCGATGCAGACATCTGGCAGTATCTTCGTTTACTCGAATCGATTGCCGATGTTGTCGATCCAGCGGAGGGACCTCCGATTGTACTCAAGGACCCCAATGATGATCCGATTGTCTACACCGCGCTTGCAGGGCAAGCAGACATCCTATGCACCGTGGACAAACATTTCTATGAGCCAAATGTCCTGTCCTTCTGTGCTCGAAACGGAATCCGGCTCATGGGTGATGTCGAACACTTACACTTCCTTCGCAAGTTGATTCCTGGCAGTTGATCCCCCCTTCGGTCCATTGACAGCGCGAATCCTTGGAGTAAATTGCTGTCGGCGTGAAAATGCCGTGTGCCTGTGGTCGAAGTGCCTCATTCTGTCACCGGAACCGGCCCTAAACGGTTTTTCGCGACCCTCGCGACTATCTCGGTCCTTGATCCGTTATAGGGCAAATACGGAGACGTTCCAGTTTTCCGAAAACCAGTAACCCAGCCCGGGCACATTTAAAAAGCCCTCACGCGCCTGCGCGAAGAATGGGCATCCAAACGCTATTACCAGTAGAAAGACTCGAATCATCCGCCTCCCTGGCTACCTCTGAGCCGCACCGCTACGACCCATGATTGGCCAGACATCGACAACCTCGTCGCCTTTAGTAACGTAATAGCGGTCGTAACAGTTGGTGCTCATATCGAGGTTACTGCAATAGATTTCAACGCGGTCGCCCACCTTGATCTCACCGCCTCCATCCTTCCACTTGAGCAGCCCATATTCCGCGCCCTGCTTATCCACCTGCAACCACGGCATTCCCTTCACCAGATCCGTAACTTGCGCCATGGCTTTGTTGCCATAGTCGGTGGTCGCTTGCCCCGCGTGCCGCTTGCTATCGACTGTTGTCAACACCGACATCGCGCTCTCAAAGTCCGTATAGGTTGCTTCATTGGTCTTGCCGCCTATGCGGCAATAGTTCGAATCCATGAAAACATAGGACCCGCATTCCAGCTCAGTCAATCCAAACTCATGGTCCATGTTGTAGGTGCCGGTAGAGCCGCCGCTAACAATCGGCACATCGAGTCCAGCCTTCTTGGCAAGGGCGATCGTTTCCCGCACACCCGCTAGATCTTCCGCCGTCTTCTTGCGCCGCGCCGCCCATCCCTTGGTATGCGAAGCAGTGCCCGAATAGGCCATGAATCCCTCAAAACTCATATGTTTGGAAGCGGATACTTTTTGTGCCAGATCCAGCGCCGGTTGGCCATTGGCGATGCCCTGACGAGTAAGTCCCGCATAGACGGAAACAACAACACGGCACTTCACCTTCGCCCCATCGGCCGCTTCTTCGACATTGGCAACCACAGCGGCGTCATCGACGACGAACAGAAAAGTAGGATCCCTTTGGGTCAACGTAATTGCGCGCTGCAAGTTGTTCTGGCTCGCGGGCTGCTTCGTCCAAAGCACGCCCTCGATACCGCCCCGCGACATCAGCTCCGATTCTGCTATTGTAGCGGCGGTCACGCCGATCGCGCCCAGCGCCACCTGGCGTTTGGCGATATCGAGGCTCTTGTGTACCTTGACGTGGGGCCGCAGCAGAATCGGAGCCTTCTCGGCATAATTGGCCATGGTCTCCAGGTTCTTCTGGAACAGGTCGATGTCGACAACCATGCAAGGGGTTGGCAATGTTTCCTTGGTCATTCCGCGAAAGTCCTTGCGGGCGATACGCTGTTCGAACTCGGCGTAAGGAAAGGTTTTGGGATTGCCGCGTGCGGCTCCCGACAACATGGAGGCCAACATAGCACTGGCAGGGCCTGCAAAAAACTGGCGGCGTGAAGTCATGTTTCAAATCTCCTGAAATTATCGTGAGCATAGCGCAGACGCAGCGACAAAGCTATGGCGGAAAGTTTGCAAAACCCAAACCACCATGGACACCGACACGAGCGCAAACTGATCGGGTATAGCGCCCGTATTCAGGGCCAAGGGGGCGGCATGCCTAAGATCGGTAGCCAAAACTCGACGGAAAGCCCGAAGAGGCGGCATAACAGGCCCGCTGTCCTTTGGGATGCAGTTTCCAGCATCGGCGACTTCATCGGCACGCCAACCGCAGAGGATTGCGTGCGCCTCGTTTCCCTGGATTCGCCCACACAGATCACGGTCGAGCGGGGCTACCAGTCGTCGTTAATCATTGGGACGCCCGGTCCGTGTGCCTTCCGCATCCGGGTCAAGAAGCTATCGCCCATAAACGGCTTCGCGGCGTGCCGCACGGGGCACGAAACCGCGCTGCAATTTGCGATTGGGGAGTCCGACAGCCGCCGCGCTGGCATATGCATCATTCCTAGTGAGTCCAGAGGCGGAGGACTTTCACCACTCCGAGGTCGTCGAGGACTTGGTAGACCAGCCGGTGCTGGATGTTGATCCGGCGCGAATAGGCTCCCGCCAAGTCGCCAACCAATTTCTCAAAAGGCGGCGGAGTCTGTTACGGATTCTTTGCCAGAGTGGCAAGCAGGAGTTCCGCCTTCGCCTTGAGACCGGAAGCCGCCAACTTTTTCGCATCCTTCTGCGCCTGCCGCGTAAAGACGACCCGCCAACTCACCAGCGGAGTTCCGGAGCGCAGGCCTCGACCGGCGTCGTCAGGCCCTTGCGAATCGATTCGCGCATTCCCGGAATCGAAAGCAAGTGGAGCGTCTCCTGAATCGCTTGCCAGTCCTGTTCGCCGATCAAGACTGCGTTTGATCGGCGGCCAGTGATCAGCACGGGCATGTGTGACGTCGCCGCCTCATCCACAAGGCGGTAGAGACTGGCTCTCGCCAAGCTTACAGTCAGCGTGCTCGCCGATTTTCTTTTCGCCATCAACTGATCGTACGACATTCCGTACATGAGCGTCCAGCGACAGTCTTGTCCAGTACAAGCTGACCCTGAAAGCGAGTATTTACCGAATTGCTGGTACGGTTTATATTGCGATGTGCCTGGTGACGGTGGCCCATGCAGACTTCATCTCCCCGGTCAAAACCCCCATATTGCTGTCGTGACCGACAAGGCCAAGGCGAACTCGATCCAACCATCCAACGCGGCACAGGTACTCACTTACCTAGCTGGCGGATTCTACTAAACGTGACGCCCCCGGAAACTCGAAACGAACCAGGTTGAGCACGAAAAGCGTCCTTTGCGCAAAGAAACTCCGCCCCGCCAATGATGGCTGTTTGCATGACGGCGGTGTCGTTGACGTCAGAAATCGGTATGACCGGCAACGGGTTCGGCCGAACGATCTCGCGGGCCGCGCGCAGAAAGCCGATG
>JBKJSR010000497.1:0-6082 GCA_046594355.1 Bryobacter sp. | reverse complement strand
ATAGCGGCGCATTATGATTTGTCAAACGAGTTTTTTCGCCTCTTTCTCGACGAAAGCATGATGTATTCCGGGGCGTTGTGGGAGCGGGAAAACGAGACGCTCGAACAGGCGCAGTGGAACAAGTTGGACCGGATTTGCCGCGTGCTGGATTTGGGGCCGGAAGACCATGTGCTTGAGATCGGCACCGGGTGGGGTGCGTTTGCGATTCATGCCGCAAGCTGCTATGGGTGTCGTGTTACGTCGACAACGATCAGCCGCGAGCAGTTCGCGCTGGCGCAGGAACGGGTAAGGGCGGCCGGGCTGGAAGGCCGGGTGACACTGCTGCTCGAAGACTACCGGCACCTCAAAGGAAGCTTCAGCAAGGGAGTTTCGATCGAGATGTTTGAGGCGGTGGGACTCGAGCATTACGACGAGTTCTTCTCATGTTGGGCGCGGTTGATTGAGCCGGGCGGAGCTGTGCTGATGCAGACGATTACGATGAACGAGAGGCAGTTCCGGAGCTATCAGAAGAGTCCGGACTGGATTCAGAAGTACATTTTTCCCGGTGGTGAGCTGTCGAGCGTTTTGGAGATTCAGAAGAGTCTGGCGCGCACGGGGCGCTATCAGTTGCATGATCTGAGCGAGATGGGCATGCACTATGCGTGGACTTTGCGGGAGTGGCGGCGGCGCTTTCATGAGCGGATCGCCGAAGTGAGGGCATTGGGCTTTGAGCGGCGTTTTGAAAGGATGTGGGACTACTATCTTGGGTATTGCGAGGGGGCATTTCTCGAACGCTATATCGGAGTTGTGCCACTGTTGCTGGTGCATGGCGAAGCTTGGGCGAATGCTGGGCATGCACGTGCAGGTGGAAAGTATTCCGAAGGACGAGTACAATGAAAGCATCACCTGAAATGAAAATCCCAGTTTTTGTATTGGTCTTAACCTGTGCCGTTTTTGCGGCGGATGTGGTTGTTGTTGAACAGATCGTGGCCAAAGTGAATGGCGACATCATCACCAACAACGATTTGATGCGAGCCCGTCGGCAGATCGTCGAAGAGATGAAAGCCCGCAAGGCAAGCGCAACCGAAGTAGAGACGGCGCTTGCGACGGCGGAGAAGAATATCCTGCGCGACAAGATCGACAGTATTCTACTGGCGAGCAAAGGCAAGGAACTGAGCATCAACGTCGATGGCGAGATCAGCAAGTACGTCGCCGAAATCATGGTGAAAATGAAGGTCGCCAATCAGGAAGACCTGGCCAAGATGATTACCGAGCAGACGGGCCAGAGCTTTGAAGACTGGAAGAGCGAAATGCGTACGAACATGATGACGCAGCGTGTCGTGCGTCAGGAAGTGGGCGGCAAGATCAACATCAAGAAGGAAGATCTCGCCAAGTATTACGAAGAGCACAAGACGGAATTTGTGCGCGAGGAAGAAATTTATTTACGCGAGCTGCTGTTGTCGAGTGAGGGCAAGAGTCCGGCGGAAGTTGCTGGTCTCGAGAAGAAGGCCAAGGACATCGTGGCGCGGTTGCGCAAGAACGAGAAGTTCAATCTACTGGTGCGGGAATTCAGCGATTCGCAGACGAAGAATGAAGACGGCGACATTGGCTGGATGAAAAAAGGGATGTTGAGCAAGCCGATCGAAGATCTGGTGTTTAAGGGACAGAAGAACTTTGTGACCGACCCGATCAAGCTGCCAAACGGATGGCTGATTCTGCGCGTGGAAGATTTTCATCTGGCGGGTCAGGCGGAGCTTGAGCAGGTGGAAAACGAGATCATGGAGAGACTCTACATGCCTCGTTTTCAGCCGCAAATGCGTGAGTATCTGACGAAGCTGCGCATGGATGCATTTCTCGAAATCAAGGAAGACTTTCTTGATTCTGGTGCTGCCCCAGGCAAGAACACCGCTTGGACCGATCCGGCGCAGTTAAAGCCGGAGACGGTTTCTAAAGAAGAAGTGGCGAGCCGCCGCCGCATGAAGCGCGCGTTGTGGGTGCTACCGATTCCCGGCACCAAGACGAGCGCTACGTCGAAATCTCAGTCTGTAAAGTAATCGATTCAAGAGAGGCTTTGCTCCTTTGAGGAGGAAAGCGGGTTCGCGTCCATGAAGAGTCCCTTTGTCAATGAGTTGCAACCCAACTCCGATATCACTGCTTTGTTTCTGGTGCAAGCGAAAGATGTGCGGCAGAAGAAGTCGGGTGAGCCTTATCTGTCGCTCACGCTGGGTGATCGCAGCGGCGATATCGATGCCAAAATGTGGGACAACGTCGAAGAAATCCTGGATGGCTTCGACCGCGACGACTTTGTGCGGATTCGCGGGCGGGTACAGGTTTTCCAGAACAAACCGCAGTTGACGATACACCGGTTGCAGAAGGTGGAAGACCGCGAAGTGGAACTGGGCGACTTCTTTCCGGTATCGGCGCGGAATCTCGATGAGATGTGGGCGGAGTTGCAAGGGCTGGTTGGCGGGATTGCAAACGAGCATCTGAAGGGTCTGCTTGAGGCGCTACTGGGCGATCCGGAGATTGCACGGAAGTACCGAGTTGCTCCGGCGGCTAAAACAATCCATCATGCCTGGCTGGGCGGTTTGCTCGAGCATGTGTTGAGTCTTGCGCAACTGGCACGGATGACGGCGGTGCATTATCCGGGCGTAGATCTGGATCTTTTACTGACGGGTGTTGTGTTGCATGATATCGGGAAGATACATGAATTGAGTTACGAACGTAGCTTCTCTTATTCGAGTGAAGGGCAATTGCTGGGGCACATTATTATAGGGTTGCGGATGATTGCTGAGAAGCTGCTAAATATGCCGAATTTTCCAGTGCGGCTGCGGACGCTTGTGGAGCACATGGTGGTGAGCCACCATGGGGAACTCGCTTTTGGAAGCCCGAAGACGCCGATGTTCCTTGAAGCATTGTTGCTGCACCATCTCGACAATCTGGATTCGAAGATGGAATCGATGCGGCAGCACGTGCGGAAGGATAAATCGGTGGACGGGGTGTGGACAGGGTATTTGAATTCGATGGAACGTACCGTGTTGAAGAAAGACAAGTTCCTCGAAGGATTGGTTGAGGTAGCGCCCGGTCCGGTTGTGACTCCGCCTAGCGTGAAAAAGCAGGAAACCGGGTCTCCATTCGCGGACAAGCTGAAGCAGGCGATACGTTAAGCCAGTTCACTGGATGAACGAAGCTTAGTAATTTGAATTGTAATCTTCTGTTACACTCGGATGTAAGGGTCCTCAATGAGAACAATTCACATTCCGATTTTGACAATTTTGCTAGCCGTATCGATGCAGGCGCAGACGATTACGGGGTCGATCAAAGGTACAGTCCTTGACGGTTCAGGCGCAGTTGTACCGAAAGTAAAGGTGACTGCAACTAAAGAGGGCACGAACGTATCTACCAGTGCCGTCTCGAATGAGTCAGGCATCTACAATCTTCTCTTCCTTCCCGTTGGCGAATACACCGTAACGGCAGAAGGCAGTGGGTTCAAGAAGGCCAAGCTTGGTCCTTTTGCGCTGGAGACGAATCAAGTAGCAACCGTGAACATCAATATGGAACTTGGCGATGTAACGCAGACGGTTGAAGTGCGCGGCTTTGCTCCCATTCTTCAGACAGAGACGCAGGCTACCGGCGACACGATTTCGTCGACCAAGCTTACGAGCATTCCTCTGAACGGCCGCAACTTTGCTTCGCTGACGCTGCTAATCCCAGGTGCGGTTTCTACCGCTCCAAACGCGATGAATACGGCGGCCCGCTTTCAGGGTTCTGGATCGCGCCCGCAAGTGAACGGCAACCGGGAGCAGACGAATAACTTCATTCTCGATGGTGTGGATATCAACCAGTCGATTGACAACCAGATTGGCTACCAGCCAAACGTGGACGCTCTGGAGGAAGTGAAAGTCGTAACCGGCAATGCCGGTGCAGAATTCGGTAACGTGGGTGGGGCGAGCGTTGTGATGTCGCTGAAAAGCGGCACGAACGCATTCCATGGAAACGTTTTCGAGTTTCTGCGCAACGAAAAACTGGATGCGAATGGCTTCTTTGCCAATCGAAACAACGTGAAACGCCAGGCATTGCGCCAGAATATTTTCGGCGGCACCATCGGCGGGCCGATCCAGAAGAACAAGATGTTTTTCTTTGCCGACTATGAGCAGACGGAACGCCGTATTGCCGGTCCGGCGACGGCTAGCGTTGCACCTGCCGCATGGCGCAATGGCGATCTTAGCCAGTTCCTGACCGTGAACAACCAGATTATCCGAGATCCCAATACTGGCACTACGCCTGCGACGCGAACGCCTTTCCCGAATAACCAGATTCCTACGGCACGTTTCAGCCCGGTAGCAAGATTCCTTTTTGCCAACCCCTCGCTCTACCCGCTGGCGAATAATACTGGTGTGGGTCCTCTTGGAGTTATCGGTAACTATATCGGCGGCACGCGAAACTACCTGAGTAACAAGCAGGGCGATATCAAGATCGACTACCGCAAGGGCGACAAGGACAATCTGATGTGGCGCTTCTCGAAGGGCATGTACGAAACCTTCGGATCACAGGCGGCGCTGCCCCTCAACCTGACGGGCGGCAATAACGGTCCGACCTGGTCGAGTGTAATTAACTGGACCCGCACCTGGAACACGAGCCTTGTCACCGATACGCGCGCATCCTACAGCTTGGTTGGAATCGACGACAAAGTGATCGACTGGTCCGGCCAGCTTGGTGCCGATGGAAATTCGAAGGCCGGAATTCCCGGCGGCCAGTTCATCGCCGGTTTGTCCGCCGTAAACCTGGGTGGCAGCCTTTCCGGCATTGGATCGGCGGCAACCATCGCGAATACTCGCGACAACAAATTCCAGGTTCAATCGAACAACACTTATCAAGTGGGCACCCATCTGGTTAAGTTTGGTGTCAACTTGCTGCGCAATCGTCAGAACCGCTATTACGCAGGTAACAATGGCGCACTGGGTTCGTTCTCCTATAACGGAGCTTATTCCACCGTTGATTTTGGCGACTTCCTGCTCGACACGCTGGCAAGTAAGGGTCGTGGCGCGGTGACAGGGCCTTGGGGCCATCGACATTGGCGCAACTCGATATTCGTTCAGGACAGTTGGAAGATCCGACGCAATTTGACTTTCAACTACGGTCTGAGCTGGGAATACATGTCGCCGATCTATGAGGTCGCCGATCGTCAGGTCAACATCAACACTTTTACCGGTGCTTTGATCTACCCCGGCAAGACTGAATACGGCCGTGCGCTCTACAAGGCCTATAAAAAGCAGTTCAATCCGAACCTCGGCTTAGCCTGGTCGCTAAACCAGAAGACCGTAATTCGAGCGGCATATCGCCTGTCGAACTTCCTGGAAGGAACCGGTGCCAATCTGCGCTTGACACTGAACCCGCCTTTCTTCACGGAATCAAATGTAACTTATGACAGCGCTACGCCTGGCCGAATCGTGACTGGCTTCACCGATGTGATCGCCCGTGGCGACTTGACGAGTCCGCGTGCAACTCCGACTTCGGCACCCTTTTATCAGGGCCGCGCCTGGGATTTGAACCTGCGCCCGCAAATGACTAACCAGTTCAACTTTGCCATCGAGCGTCAATTGGATAGCGCGACGAACGTGAACTTCGCGTATGTCGCCCAGCGTGGCACACACCTCGTGATTCCTCACGAGGGTAACAATCCGCTGCCGGGTGTTGGCGATTACTCTACCTGGGCCAATATCAATGATCGACGTCCGCTGGCTAGAGTTCTGCCGAACGTCGGTAACATTGCCTTGACCGAGTCGAGTGGCACCAGTTGGTACAACTCCCTTCAGGTGAGTGGCCGACGCCGGATGTCGGGCGGGCTTGAGATGTTGTTCCAATACACCTTCTCGAAGACCAACACCGACGGCTTGGGCTACTACGGATGTGGCGGCGTAAGCGCGGAAGGCGCTTACTGGCAGGATGCAAACAACCGTCGCGGAAATTATGGTCCGGCCTGTTTCGACGTTCGTCATAACTTCACGACCGCCGGCGTCTATAACGTTCCGTTTGGGAAAGGTAAGAAGTTTGGCAGCAGCTCGAACAAGGCATTAGATGCACTGCTAGGCGGCTGGAACAT
>JBKJSR010000471.1:0-9920 GCA_046594355.1 Bryobacter sp. | reverse complement strand
GCGGTGAGCGGTATGGTTTCGCCGTGCGAGTAAACGCGTGTGGGACCCGATTGCGATGATACGCGGACTTGATCGCGGTTCGGATCGACGACCCAGAATTCGAGTGCACCGGTGGCGAGGCAGAGACGCTCCTTCTCGTACATTTCGGCAGCGGTGTTGGAAGAAGAAAGCGCTTCGACAACGAGATCGGGCGAACCGTGGAGGTTGTCGTCGTCGGAAATGGACTGGAATCGAATCGAAGCGATGAAGGCGATATCTGCGATACGGAATTCCAAATCCGATCCAGGAATGAATGGGAATTCAGTGGCAACTCTACCCTGCTGTCCAAGCCGCCGATGAAGCAGCTCTCGTAGTGCCTGTTGCATCTTGAAGTGCTTGTGCCTGGGTGGAGACACCTGGATCACCTCTCCGTTGTGTAGTTCGATGCGGAAGCCGGGAGGGTCGTGGAGCTGGCGGAATTCGCTTACCGGGAGTTGCCGGGTTGGAGTCGGAGTCGCCATTGAATTTGCCTGAATACAGATTAGACCGCGTGGCTCGCCTGCTTCAAGGCCTCAAGTTTTTCCTGGGCTGCGCCGCTCGCGATGGCGGTGAAAGCTTTGCCGACGCCGGAGCGGAAGTCGGGGACAATGCCGGCAGCGTAGAGGGCGGCTGAGGCGTTCACTAAAACGATGTCCATCTTGGCGCTGGGGTTGGCTTTGAAGATGTCGAGAATTGCTTCCGCAGACTGCTCGCCATTGGCAGCGTAGAGTTCATCGAGAGAGGCAGTGGGCACACCGAAATCATCGGGCTTGATCGCACGGCGAGTGATCGAATTGCCCACGACATCGTAGACCATGCTGCGGCCGGTGGTCGTAATTTCATCAAGACCGTCCTCCCCGTGGACGACGAGAGACTTGGCAGTGCCGAGCACAGAGAGCGCCTGGGCTATGATGCGTGCGCCCTCGAAGTTGGGGGCACCGATTAACTGGTGTTGCGCGCCCGCAGGATTGGAGAGCGGGCCGAGGAGATTGAATACGGTGCGCATCTTGAGCTCGCGGCGGGCAGGGGCGGCGTGCTTCATTGCCGGATGGACGTTGGGCGCATAAAGGAAAGCAATGCCGGCTTGGGCGAGGCAATTCGACATTTGCTCCGGAGTTAAATCAATCTTGACGCCAAGGAGTTCGAGAACGTCGGCGCTGCCGGTGTGGGATGAGAAGGCGCGATTGCCGTGTTTGGCGACATGGACCCCGCAGGCGGCAACAACGATGGCGACGGCGGTTGAGATGTTGAAGGTAGAATGGCCGTCACCGCCGGTGCCGCAGGTGTCGAGCACGATTGCACCGGGGGGTGTTGCGACGTGCTGGACTTTGGCGCGCATGGCTTCGGCAAAGCCGGTGACTTCATCGACGCCATCGCCGAGAACTTTGGTTGCGGCGAGGAAGGCGGCAATCAGGGGAGTTGAGACTTCGCCTTCGAGGATGGAATCCATCGCTTCGCGAGCTTCTTCGCGAGTGAGGCCTTTGCGTGTGCAGACTTTATGAAAGTGATCTAAAAAGGGCATGATAAACTGAAGTTTTCCAGCAGTCCCCAGCATAGGACAAATCCAATGAAAATCCATGAACATCAGGCCAAGGAAATCTTGGCGAAATACGGAGTCCCTGTGCCGAGAGGCATCGTGGCATATACCGTCGACGAGGCTGTCAAGGCAGCAGAAGAGTTAGGGTGCGGCGTTGTAGTCAAGGCGCAGATCCACGCGGGCGGCCGCGGCAAGGGCGGTGGCGTAAAGCTTGCAGCTAACCCGCAGGAGTGCCGCGAGAAGGCCGAGAAGATACTCGGAATGACGCTAGTGACGCATCAGACCGGGCCGGAAGGCAAGGTAGTGCGTCGGCTTCTAATTGAAGAGCAACTGCCGATTGACCGCGAGTTTTACGCGGGCATCGTGCTGGACCGGGCAATCGGAAAGCTTGTGTTCATGGCGTCCAGCGAGGGCGGCATGGACATTGAAGAAGTAGCCGAAAATCATCCGGAAAAGATTCTGAAGGAGACCATCGAGCCAGGCATGGGCCTGCAGGCTTACCAGGCGCGCAACCTCGCGTTTGGGATGGGGATTCCGACTGCGAGCATCAATGCAGCGGCACAAGCGATGATGGCGCTGGCGAAGGCTTACGAAGAAATCGACGCATCAATGGCCGAGATCAATCCGCTGCTGCTGACCAAGGATGGCCGCATTGTGGCGCTGGACGCGAAGATTGCGATTGATGACAACGCGATGTTCCGTCATAAGGATCTGGCGGGTTTACGCGACTTGAACGAAGAGGATCCGCTTGAGGTGGAAGCTTCGAAATTTGGTTTGAATTACATCAAGCTCGATGGCACGGTGGCGTGCATGGTGAACGGCGCGGGCCTTGCCATGGCGACGATGGACATCATCCAGTACGCGGGTGGATCACCGGCGAACTTTCTCGATGTCGGCGGCGGGGCCAATCAGGAGCAGATACGGAATGCGTTTCGCATTCTGTTGAGCGATCCAAGCGTGAAGGCGATTCTGATCAATATTTTCGGTGGCATTCTGCGCTGCGACACACTGGCCCACGGCGTTGTTACGGCGGCGCGGGAACTGGACGTGAAGGTACCGATCGTGGTTCGCATGGAAGGCACGAATGTAGATTTGGGCAAGCAGATTCTGCGTGAATCGGGATTAAACTTTGGCCTCGCCGAAGGCATGAAAGATGCGGCGGAGAAAGTGGTAGCACTCGCAAAATGAGCGTACTCGTAGATAAAAACACACGCCTAATCGTGCAGGGCTTTACGGGCAAGGAAGGCAGCTTCCACGCCGAACAGGCGATTGCTTATGGCACGAAGGTGGTTGGCGGAGTTACGCCAGGCAAAGGTGGATCCACGCATCTGGAGCGCCCGGTATTCAACACGGTTGCCGACGCGGTGAAAGAGACGGGCGCGAATGCGACCGTGATTTTTGTGCCGCCGCCGTTTGCGGCCGATGCGATTCTTGAAGCCGCTGCGGCGGGATTACCGCTCGTAGTCTGCATTACAGAAGGCATCCCTGCTCTCGATATGGCGAAGGTTTGGGCAATGATCAAGGACAGCGCAACACGTCTGATCGGGCCGAATTGTCCGGGTGTAATCTCGCCGGGCAAGTGCAAAATTGGCATCATGCCGGCGCACATCCACCTCGAAGGGCGCGTGGGCGTTGTAAGCCGTTCGGGCACCCTGACCTATGAAGCGGTGGGCCAATTGACGGGCCTCGGAATTGGGCAGAGCACCTGCATTGGCATTGGCGGCGACCCGATCATCGGCACGAATCACATTGACGCTCTGCGGCTGTTGAACGACGACCCGGACACGGACGCGATCATAATGATCGGTGAAATTGGCGGCGACGCGGAAGAGCGTGCGGCGGCCTTTGTCAAGGCGAACGTGAAGAAGCCGGTGGTTGGCTTTATCGCCGGCCAGACGGCTCCTCCAGGGCGCCGTATGGGCCACGCAGGGGCAATCATCTCAGGCGGCAGCGGCAAGGCAAGCGACAAGATGGCAGCGATGGAAGCGGCCGGCATTACGGTTTGCCAGACGCCAGCCGAACTCGGAAGCACGATGAAGCGCCGGATGCAAGAAGCCGGACTGCTCAAGTAATCAATAAGGAAATATGGAAAAGACATTCGCAATCATCAAGCCGGACGCCGTGGCAAAAAATCAGATCGGCGACATACTGGCGGTAACGGAAGCAGCGGGATTCAAGATCCGCGCAATGCGGCTGACGCAAATGACGCGCAAGCAGGCCGAAGGCTTTTATGCAGTACACAGCGCTCGCCCCTTCTTCGGGGAGCTGGTGGAATTTATGTGTGAAGGGCCATGTGTATTACTTTGCCTCGAGCGTGAAGACGCAGTGGCAAAATGGCGTGAGACGATGGGCGCGACCAACCCGGCCAATGCGGCCGAGGGTACGATCCGCAAGCGTTTTGCCGAGAGCATGGGCCGCAATTGCTCTCACGGTAGCGATAGCGCCGAGAACGCGGCGATTGAGCTGGCATACTTTTTTGCCGGGAACACACTCGAATAGAATCGACCGCTGCTTTGATGAAATGGGCTAGCCTTCGGGCTGGCCCATTTTTTTTGGACCATTCCGTAAACGGGTGGCGCTTACCCGATTGAAGGTGTGGCAGCTTGTCATTGAGGTGGCTGCGCGAGTGTGAGTTCGAAGGAGCGGATGCTCTCTTCGATCTCGCTACGGAGGAGACTCGCGGAGCCGGAAGAAGACTCGCCTAAACGGCTGAGCGCTTTTTTGGAGGCCTCGATGGCTTGCCGCACCTGGCCATTGCGATGTTGGGCAACGGCTTCGGCCTGCTGGATGCATGCGTCGGCGTAAAAAATGACTTCCTTCATTGGCGGAGCGGCGGCAGTATCGAAACGCATGGCCTGTTCAAAAGACTCGAGCGACTGGTCGCGCTGGCCTGTCTTGGCGTTGAGGACACCCTGCTTGCGAAACGCGAGGGCGAGAAGGCGCTGTGCAGATTCATTCGGACTCGCGGACTTGATTGCCGACAGGAGCTCAGCGAGGATGGGAGCACTTGCAGTATCGAGCGGATCAAACGCTTCCGTTGCAGCTCTGAATTCGGCAAGGGCGGCCGCTGGCTGGTGCTCACGACGGAGCGCGTTGCCATAACGAAGGCGAGTAAGAATTCTGAGACGGGGAATATCGGATTTGGTGGAGGGAACGATGGAGTCGAGAACGCGAACGGCCTCGCGGCATTCCGGGAGTGCAGCTTTGTGATTGCCCTGGATAGTGTTGGCTGTACAAAGATTGCTGCGGGCGAGAGCGACGACGCGCAAGGAGTCGCGGGACGGAGTGGAGATACTCGCGGAGACAAGAGAAGATGTGTAGGACTTGATGGCGGCTTCCGCCTGCAATGCGTTCAACTGGCTGTTGCCGAGTCGGCGTAGAGTCTCGGCGAGGCGAATGGATTCGGTGTGGCCGGCTTTGGGATTTTGGGTGAGCCTGGTGCGGAGGCGGACGGCTTTGAGCAAGGCAGGGATGGCGAGCGAAGCGGCTTCGCGAGAGTCTTCAAAGAGGGAATCCATGATGTCGGCGGTTTGCTCATAAGCGGTGGCGAGATCTTCGATAAGGGCGAGGTCGTCACCGGATTTTTGAGCAAGCGCTTCGAGGTGTTTGAGCGCGGCGAGGACAGCTTGCTTGCGGGCCGGGCCCGAGCCGGGGATGTCGCGCAAAGATTCGTTGACGTCGAAGAGGATGGCAGTGGCAAGGGAGCGGACACTTTGGTAGCGGGTTTCGGCAGAGGCGCGCTGCGACTCGGCGCGGCCGCGTTCGGTGAGTGCTTCCTGAGTGCGCTGCTCGGCGAGAAGGCGCTGCTTGTCGGCTTGCCGCTGGGAGAGGATCGCGAGTTGGCGTTGAGACTCGGCGGCCTTGCGCTGGTCTTCCGCAATGGCGCGGGCCGACTCTGCGGCGCTGCGCTGATCGTGAGCGATGCTGGCCTGTTGAAGCGTAGTTAGCGTTCCGGCAGCGATCGTGAGAAGGAGCAACGCGGCGGCTGAAGCGGCGAAACGATGACGCCGGATGAACTTGCCAAAGCGATAGGTCCAATTGTCGGCCTGAGCGAGAATCGGACGGCCGGTGAGATGGCGATTGATGTCTTCGCGCAACTGATCGACTGAAGCGTAACGGCGCTCCGGCTCTTTGGCCATGGCCTTGAGAATGATGTTGTCGAGGTCGCCCCGGAGCTTGCGGGCAAAGGCCTGTGGGGCAACGGAACTGGGACGTGGAACTTCGCTATCGAGGACGGCCTGAAGGATGTCGGGGACGGCCTGTGAAGTAGCGCGATAGGGTTTAGCGCCGCCGGTGAGAACGTGGAAGAGCAGGACTCCGAGAGAGTAGACATCGGAAGCAGTGGAGATGGCCTGACCGCGGATCTGTTCGGGACTGGCAAATTCCGGTGTGAGGCGAACGGCAATGGTGGCGGTATCGTTGCGGTCGGGATTGAGAACTTTGGCGATGCCGAAATCGAGGAGCTTGACCTCGCCGAGTTCGGTGACGAGGATGTTGGATGGCTTGAGATCGCGATGGACAACCAGATTGCGATGAGCGAACGAGACGGCGACAGTGACATCGATAAAGAGTTTGAGGATCTCTTCGACACCGGGCTTGTGGAGTTCAATGTATTTGTCGAGGGGCAGGCCATCGACGAATTCCATGATGAGGTAGAGAAAGCCGTCGTCTGTTGAGCCGCCGTCGAGAAGGCGGGCAATATTGGGGTGTTCCAGTTGGGCGAGGATCTGGCGTTCGCGGCGAAAGCAATCGAGAGCGGAGCCGGAAAGAATCGCACCGCCCGAGATGAGTTTGATGGCGACTGTTTTGTGGAAAGCTTCGTCGGCGCGGGATGCCTTATAGACGGCACCCATGCCACCGCGACCAATTTCACTTACGATCGAATAAGCGCCAAAGCGGCGGCCAGTGAGGTCTGTGGGTGTGATCTGAGCCCAGAGCCCGCCGTCCTGCTCGAAGAAAGCGGAGGGGCCTTCGTGAGCAAACAGGAGCGACCGGAGCTGCTTGTAGAGGATTGGAGATTTGAACTGCAGGTCGCGGAGAAAATTGGCACGGTCGATCGGTGGCAGTTCGAGGGCCTGCTCAAACAAGAAACGAAGATCTGCTTTGGGGGCAGGGTGCATAAGAAATTGCGTCTCCTCTTATCCTATAGTTGGTGAATATGGAAGAACGGCCCGAGCCTGGGGAAGTTACACAATTATTGATCGACTGGCGGCAGGGCCGCGTGGAGGCGGGCGGGGAAATCATCTCGCTGCTTTACCGCGAGTTGGAGCGGATGGCGGGGTCCTATCTGCGCAACGAAAGGGTGGGGCACACGCTTGAGCCAGCCGGGCTGGTGAGCGAATTGTATCTGCGGATGCTGAAGGGGGCGGCCGTTCCGTATCAGGACAGGGCGCATTTTTTTGCAGTGGCAGCGCGGCAATTGCGGCGCATTCTTGTGGATTATGCGCGCAAGAAAAAAGGGCGGGGGGAAGAGCGTTTTTTCGTTACCCTGAGCGGACTTGAGGAAAACGGCGTGGCGATGAAGGCCGACGACATCGAGGCTTTGGAAGAAGCGATGAACGAACTTGAGAAGATGGATGAGCGGGCGCATAAAGTTGTCGAGTTGCGATTCTTCGCCGGGCTGAAGGAAGACGAAGTGGCCGAAATACTTGGTCTTTCGCGCACGACGATGAAGAGAGACTGGGCCTTTGCGCGGGCATTTCTAATTTCAAAGATGGGAACCAAATAGGCAATGAAGAGAGTTTTGATTTTGTTGGCACTGGGGACGATGCTCTTTGCGCAGAAAGCGCCACGGAAGAAGATGCCAAACTTCCGGGCGAAGAGCGTGAAGGGCGAACAACTCGACAATGCCGCACTTGAAGGCAAAGTGGCGCTGATTCAACTCTGGGCCACCTGGTGCGGCTATTGCCGCAAGGATCAGCCCGTGGTGGAGAAGCTGGCGGCGGAATTTCGCGATCAGGGACTTGTGGTGCTGGCGATCAATGTAGGGGAGACGCGGCAGAAGGTGGAGGCTTACCTGAAGGACAATCCGCGGCCCGGGGTGAAGATGATACTGAATGAGGATACGAGTTTGCCGGCGATGATTGCGGCGGAAGGTTTTCCGTTCTATGTACTGCTCGATAAGGAAGGCAAAGTGGCTGGAGTGCAGGCTGGCTCCGGCGGCGAGCCGAGTTTAAGGGAGATGCTGAATGGAGTTGGTTTGCAGCCGAATTAAGTCAGGGCCGATCGCGGTTTCTCCGTGAGAGCGGCTGGAAGCTGGCGGGCTTGGTGCAGATCCAACTTGCAAATTTGGCGATTTCGGGATGGGCGCTGAGGGCTTTGAGAGTATGGTAGCTTTGCTCAAGCTGCTTTTCCGTGAGTACGGAATGGATAAAGGAGTGACAGGCCTTGCATAGCAATGCAATGCGTTTTTGCCCTTCGGCCTTGGAGTGGTTGCGAGCGAAGCGGGGTTTGTTGTGGCGGGATTGGGGAAGAAGATGGTGGCGGGTAAGGGGAGTATCTGGTCGGCCGCAAATTTCGCACAATGGCATCGATACTACTAAGATGCCATCGTGCGAATCGCGGATTTTCAGAATTACGGCTTGAGGTCTTCTTCCTGGATGAAGGTGGTCCACTCTTCTGTCCAGTCGTAGTCGCCCATGCCGCCGATCCAGGTGGCCCACTGATCGAAGAAACCATCGTCGGGGGGCTGCAGCCAGGAGGCGCGGAAGATCGGAGAACCGATCTGACCACGGAAGTCGGGGTTGGAGCGTTCGAGCGGATTGCGCAACAGCGGGTTGGCAATGATTAGCTGACGGGCCGGGTTGTTCGCGAAGGCGCGGAAGTCGGCAGCCACTTGGCTGTCAGGAGTATTGGTGGCAGCAGCGGTACCGGCGACAGTGCCATTGTTCCAGCTCAGGATACCGTTCATGGAGAAGGTGCCGGCGGCGATGTTGGGCTGAATCGAGTCGGCGATGTTAGCACCGCCGAGGGTTCGGGTAGTCCAGTTGTAGCAGAGCATATTGTTGAAGCTGCCACCGGAACCGCGACGGAAGTAGAGGCAAGGCGAGTCCGATTCATCAAAGCCTGCGGCATTGGAACCGATAAAGCTGAAGTTGTACATGCTGGGCGTACCGAGGGGACGCGCAGCGAAATCGCGCTCATAATTGTCACTCTCGATGCCGCGATTGGAGCGGTCGGAGTTGGCGACGAAGATGCCGTGCTGGATGCGGCCGCGATAGCCGATCTGGACGTCTACATAATCGTCGGCACCGTAAGTTCCGACGAGATACTTGGCATCGTTGATACCGCCAAACCATTCGAAGCTGTCGTCGAAACCGTAGTGGGCCTGGAGGAATTCCGACTTGGAAGCTGTGCCGCAAGCACCCCAGGTGAATGAGTTGGTTTCTTCGTTGGGGCGGATCAGTGCGCCGGCGAATTCGACGCGGACATACTTCAAAGCGCCGCAATCGTGAGCATCGTCTCTGCCACCGTATTTAGTGTCTTCGTTGTCGGGGAGACCTTCGATGTTGACTGAGCCAGAGACGTCATTGAGACCGGCACGCCCGAGCATGATCAAACCACCCCAGTCGCCACGCTGGCGGCTGCCGAAGGGCTGGGAACTGGTCATGATGATGGGACGGCTGCGGGTTCCCTGAGCGTTAATGCGACCGGCTGCGGTGACGAGGAGAACGCTTGGCGGCTGCGAACCGGGAGCACCGACAATTACAGTGCCGGGCTCGATTGTGAGCGTCGCATTGCCGCGGACCTGAACGATGCCGTTGAGACGGTAAGACTTGTCGCTGGTGAGGGTGCGGTTGCTCGTGATGTTGGCGGGCAGGTCTTCCACGCCACTGACGACAACGAACTTTGCGTAAGCGGACTTGACGACACGGGTGCCGGTGTAGTCACGCAACTGAACGACGATGGTGTGCATGCCAAGTTCGTTGGGGACGGTGATGGAAGCGGGGAGGAGCAAACCGCCGGTACCGACCAGAGTCTGCTTGTTCCACTCGGGGAGCTTGGTGATCTGGAGGCCCTGCTCTAAAGTTTTCCCGAAGATGTCGGTTACAGCCGCAGTGTTTCCGGGCAAATAGGACTTAGCGCCGGTTTGATTGTTTTGACGGTAAGCTACAACGGTATAAGGGTAGATGTCTGAGTTGGTTTTTAGCGTCCCGCGAACGGTGATATTGTCGCCGACCCGGAAAATATAATCCGGTTCGCCCGAACGGCGGTTGTTGTTGGTTGCCCAAATCCACATGGAAGCCGGGGTGTCGATCTGGCTGACACCGGCGAGCTGACGCTCCGCATCGGCCGACGTGACGAAAGAGTTGCCGGCGATTTTTGAGTCGGCGGAAAAAGCGCTAATGGCGAAAAAGCCAAGCGT
>JBKJSR010000446.1:0-8403 GCA_046594355.1 Bryobacter sp. | reverse complement strand
CGCAAATACACAGCGGCGTCGGCAGGCCTCTGTGTATTTGCGGGACTTTGACGGGAACTTCGACTTGGCGGCACCGGTTGCAGTGCTCAACTTACAAGTCGGCCCCGTCGATCTGGGCGAGAGCGGCGTGGATGAAGAAGAGTTACAACGCAAAGTAAAGTTCCCCTGGAAGCAAATTGTATGTGTAATGCTGGCCAGCCTGATCCTTGGGCTGGGAGTGGTTCTGGGGTTGCAGTGGAATCACCAGCAAGAGCAAGCAGCCAGCCTGAAGGAAAGTTTGGGATTTGAAGTGGAGTTCGACGGGGGCGACATGAAAGCCCGTTGGAACCCGGCAGCCTTGCCCGTGTTGAAGGCGGAGAATGCACAGTTGTTACTGGGCGGAGAGCGGCTGCAATTGAGCCACTCCGAACTTGCGCAGGGCTATCTGCGAATCCCAATGAAAGATGCGCTCGCGATCGATACCGAAGTCAGCTTGAAGGTGGGAAATCGCGAAGAGGTTTCGCAACTTATCATTGCGGCCCGATAAATTTTAACTCTTTGGGGAAGCAGTCCTCATCTCGTTAGAGGAAAGGTAATCATCTTTCTTAAACGAATAGGAGAACTTCAATGAAGAAGGCATTTCTTGGTACATTTCTGCTTCTGACTTCTGCGACATTCAGCTTTGCGGCTGATATCGTGGACACCGCTGTCGCCGCCGGCAGCTTTAAAACCCTGGTTTCACTGGTACAAAAGGCTGGCTTAGTTGACACTCTGAAGAGCAGCGGCCCCTTCACGGTGTTCGCTCCGACCGATGCGGCATTTGCCAAAGTTCCTCAGTCTACGCTCGACATGCTGGGTGCGAATCCCGACAAGCTCAAGGCTGTCCTGCTGTATCACGTAGTTGGGGCCAAGGTAATGGCAGCCGACGTGAAGACCGGGCGGACCAAGACGGCGAACGGCCAATCGGCTATGTTGACCGCCAAGGGTGGCAAGGTGATGGTGGACAAGGCCAAGGTAGTCAAGGCGGACATCGCTTGCGACAACGGCGTGATTCACGTAATCGATGCCGTTATCATTCCCAAGATGTAATTTTTTTCGACTTAGTAGGTGGACGGCCCGCTCTTAACGGAGCGGGCTTTCTGTTACTGGCGCAGACTTAGACCGGACATTTCGGGCGGTTTGGGAATCTCGAGGAGATCGAGGATGGTGGGGGCGAGATCGCGGAGGCTGCCGCGTTCCTCTGGAGCATCCGTGCGGAGCGGCTTGTGGGCTGTTTCTACAACGATTACAGGAACCGGGTTTGTGGTGTGGTAAGTGTGGACGCCCTTAGTAACGGGGTCGATCATTGTCTCGGCATTGCCGTGATCGGCAGTGATGATCCAGGCGCAATTGCCGCGGGCGTTGAGAGCGGCTTCGATGCGGCCGACGCAGAGGTCGGAGACTTCGACCGCCTTTTTGGCGGCTTCGAAGACGCCGGAATGACCGACCATGTCGGGGTTGGCGAAGTTCACGATAATTACACCAAATTGCATGGACTCAATGCCTTTGACGACAGCATCGCAAACACCGGCGGCGGACATTTCAGGCATCAGGTCATAGGTGGCGACTTTGGGGGAGGCGACCATCTCGCGGGCTTCGCCTGTGTAGGGTTTTTCGATGCCGCCGTTGAAGAAGAAAGTGACGTGCGGATATTTTTCCGTCTCGGCGATGCGGAGGTTAGTTACACCGTGTTGCGAGAGCCAATCGCCTAAAACATTCGCGTGTGATTCTGGTTTGAAGACGTAAGGGTGGGTGAAGGTGCGGTCGTAGTCCGTCAGCATGGTGAAACGGAGATTGCCGTCGCGAGTGAGACGTTGGGTAATTTCGCGGGCACGGTCGGCGCGGTAGTTGAAGAAGAGGCAGGAATCGCCGGGCAGGATGAGGCCGACGGGAGTACCGTCCGGATTCACGATCGTGACCGGTTCGACGAATTCATCCGTGACGGAAGCGGCGTAGCTGTCGTGCATGACGGCGAGGGGGGAGGTGTTTGTTTTAGGGGCACCAGTGGTCATGGCGACGGCGGCCTTTTCGACGCGCTCCCAGCGCTTGTCGCGATCCATGGCAAAGTAGCGGCCCATGACGGAAGCGATCCTGGCAGTGCCGAGGCGCTTTTCGAGGTCGAGGATAAAGCCCGCGCCCGATTGCGGCGGAGTGTCGCGGCCATCCATAAAGCAGTGGACATAGATTTCGGCGACGCCTTCGCGTTGGGCCATATCGATGAGCGAGTAGAGGTGAGTGTTGAGCGAGTGGACGCCACCGTCGCTGACCAGGCCGAGGAGGTGGAGGCGTTTGGTCTGCATGGCGGCCTTGAGTTCGGGAAGCTGAAAGAATTCGCCGGTCGCAATGGCATGGTCGATGCGGGTGACATCCATGCGGATGATGCGGCCTGAACCGATATTAAGATGGCCGACTTCGCTATTGCCCATCTGGCCGACGGGGAGGCCGACCCAGGGCCCCGAGGCTTCGATGAGGGTGTGCGGATTGGCCGCCCACAACCGATCGAAATTCGGTTTGTGGGCAGCCATCACCGCGTTGCCTTCGCTTTCTTCGCGCCAGCCGAAGCCGTCGAGAATTGTAAGAACAACCAGATCGGGTTTGGGCATTACTGCTTAAAGGCTTTCTTGCCGGGGTACTTCGCGCTGGAACCCAGCTCTTCTTCAATGCGGAGGAGCTGGTTGTATTTGGCGATGCGGTCGGTACGCGAAGCGGAGCCTGTTTTGATCTGACCGCAACCCGTGGCGACGGCGAGATCGGCGATGAAAGTGTCTTCGGTTTCACCGGAACGGTGGGAGGCGATCGAAGTGTAGTTGGCGGCGGAAGCCATCGCCATGGCGTCGAGCGTTTCTGTAAGGGTGCCGATCTGGTTGACCTTGACAAGGATTGAATTGGCGATGCCCAAGCCGATACCCTTGGCGAGGATTTGGGTGTTGGTTACAAAGAGGTCGTCGCCGACGATCTGAATCTTTTTGCCGAGCTTTTCGGTGATGGTCTTCCAGCCGGCCCAGTCGTTTTCATCGAGGCCGTCTTCGATGGAAATGATCGGGTATTGATTGACCCAGCTCTCCCAGAGGGCGACCATTTCGTCCGAGGTGTATTCGCTGTTGTCGCTCTTCTTGAAGACGTATTTTTTCTTGCTCTTGTCGTACATTTCGGAAGCGGCGCAATCGAGGGCGATGCCGATCTGATCGCCGGGCGTGTAGCCGGCCTTGACGACAGCTTCGAGGATCACGTCGATGGCTTCCTGATTGGACTTGAGCGAGGGAGCGAAGCCGCCTTCGTCACCGACCGAGGTGGAGTAGCCTTTCTTTTTGAGGACGCCCTTGAGGGTATGAAATACTTCGGCACCCATGCGGAGGGCTTCGCGGAAGCTGCCGGCACCGATGGGGGCGATCATGAATTCCTGCGGGTCGACGGAGTTGTCGGCGTGAGCGCCGCCGTTGAGGATATTCATGAGGGGGACGGGGAGAATGTTGGCATTGACGCCGCCGAGGTAGCGGTATAGAGGCATCATGTGGCTGGCGGCGGCGGCACGGGCACAGGCCATGGAGACGGCGAGGAGCGCGTTGGCACCGAGGTTGGCCTTGTTGGGCGTGCCGTCGAGGGAGATCATGAGGTGATCGATTTCAGCTTGACGAGTGGCGTCGAGGCCGAGGAGGTTCTTGCCGAGGATGTCGTTGATATTGCCTACGGCACGGAGAGTGCCTTTGCCGAGGTAGCGATCGTTTTCGCCATCGCGCAGCTCGACAGCTTCGTGCTCGCCGGTGGAGGCGCCACTGGGGACGGCGGCGCGGCCGAGCGAGCCATCGGAAAGGATTACATCTGCTTCAACAGTCGGGTTGCCACGCGAATCGAGGATCTCGCGGCCAATAATTTTCACAATTTCGGTCATTCCTTCTATTGTGGCTTATGCGGGGCGGCAATATGATGACCTTGGTAATAGCGATGATGGCGCTGGCGTTTGAGTTGAAGATTGACCTCGATTTACCCGAAGTGGCCGACGCGCAGATCATGGCTCGGGTTCACGGAGATACTCAAGTACAAATTATCGAGGTTTAGGGCAGCGAGCCAAGCCGTTATATTTGGGCTCAGGTTGTGGACGGATCAGTTCGGAGGGGATGCTCGTATCCAGCAAAAAGCCGGTCATGAAAAGTCAACGGGGCGACTCGGTGAAGGATTCCGGGCGAAGAGCGTATCGACCTCTTCATCGGTCAGCAAACCACGGACTCGAGCACTCATGTCGATCAATTCCCGACCGGTCCGGCTGGGGACATTTTCCAAAGGCTTCGCCTCGCGCATAACGATCTGTCGGACATATTCAGAGAGCGAAACCCCTTGGGCCTGAGCGGTTGATGGTCGAAGAGATGGTCATGGCTACTCCGATACGAAGCAAGACGTAAAGCTGTTGGCTGTGTAGAAAAGCCTACCGGCACAGGTCCAACCTTATGCGTTGAGGTGTATGTTCATGCGGTCGATGGCTTCGTCGATTTCAGCAGTGGATTTGAAGCCGATCGTGACGGCGTCGACCTTGCCAAATTGCATGACGAACTTGATGGAGGCGTCGCGCTGCTCGGGGGTGATGAACTTGCCTTCGCCCATGATCTTCATGCCAAGGACGCCAGTGCCTTGACCGTGAACTTTTTCGATGGTGGGGAGGACTTCTTCGCGGACGCCGGGGACGTTGGCTTCGTCGCGGAGGTTGTCCATCCTGGTTCCGTCGTGGTTAACACGCATCAGCGCTACGTCGAGCCAGGAGTTACCGGCGTAGGCGCGGATGGGCAGCAGGCCGTGTCCGGAACAGCCGTGGCAGCGGATGAGCTGTTTGTGTTTTGCTTCGGAAAGAGCGTCGCGAAGGGGTTCGAGGTCTTTGGGCCAGGTGTTGGTCTTGACGTTGTGGAGGAGGAAGATGTCGAAGTAATCGGTGTTGAGTTCGCGGCGGAATCGTTCGATGTCGTCCATGGGCTTGTAGCCTTCGCGGGCGGCGTTCTGCCAGCGGAGCTTGGTCATCAGACGGTAGTCTTCGCGGGGGATGCCTTTGAGCGCTTCGGCGAGCATCTCGTGCATCTGGTCGTAGTTGTCGGCGGATTCAAAGAAGCGGATGCCGCGTTCGTAAGCGTGACGGACGAGGCGGGTGAATTCCTTTTGTCCGAGGTCGCGCTGGATGCGACCGCCGTGGGTGCCAGTGCCGAAGGCGAGTCGGGTGACCTTGACGTTGGACTTTCCGAGGGTGACCCAGTCGGTGGCGGAGCGCTTAGCGGCATGGAGTTGAGGGAGCGAGGCAGCGGCGACTGCGCCAGCAGTGACCTTGAAGAAATCGCGACGGGAAGAATTCAGCATGAGGTTATTGTATGAGGACGGCGTGGGAATTGCAAAAGCCTGGCCGGAGAGAGACTCGAGGCAGCCTGTCTGTCGCCGCCTCGGGAGCATGACTTATTGGTGCCAGATAGAAACGCCCGACTGACTGGCACTGCTGTCCGATTAGGCAAGAAGAAGAGTTCCACTCGCCAGGTCTGCCGAGTTGTGGTGAATTCGTCGGCTAGTGCTTCGACCGCCAAGACCGGCTGCCTAATGGTCGCGGTATCGCGAACGCATTTAAGCGGTCGTGGTAATAGCACGCCCAAGTGAAGCCATGGGAGAACGGGAATTTAGCCTAGGCATAGTCGCCCATGCGGCGTTTCTCGTGCGGCAAAACAGCTTGAGCAAATCGGTTAGAAGCTGAGGCGGAGAGCCACCTGCATGACGCGCGGACGGTTGGCTCCCTGGAGGGTGCCAAAGTTCGGGCTGGCTGAATTCAGATCGGCTGGAAAGAACTGAACGTTGTTGAACGAGTTGAAGGCCTCCGCACGGAATTGGAGGCTGGTGTTCTCGGTGATCGTAAAATTCTTGAAGGCCGACAAATCGAAATTCCACCATGATGGGCCTTGGATGATATTCCTGCCCGAGGTGCCGAATTTCAGGGGCGCCGTTTGAGAAAACGCGCCGGGGTTCAGCCAGAAGCGGGATTTGTTGTTCTCGCCAAAACCCTCTCGGGGATTGATCCCATTGAAGCTCGAGTAAATGCCGGTACCGGTTGCGTTGGCACGCTGCGAAACAAAGGCCAGGGTCGTAAGGTTGGGTGAGCTGACAATGCGGGGAACGCCGCTCATCCAACTCGATATGCTGTTCAACTGCCAGCCTCCCACGAAGAGATTCGCGGCGCGACCGGCACCAGTCAGGAAGCGTTTGCCTTGGCCGAATGGTAGTTCATACACAACACTGGTGACTGTCCGGTGTGGAATGTTGAAATCCGACGGGCCCTTGTCGAGCTGGAAATTAGCCGGATTGAGATTCGGCGTCCCCCAGGCGCCCGCGGAATCGGTATCGATGGACTTCATCCAGGTATGAGCCAGCAGCAACTGAAAACCGTTGTTAAATCGCCGCTCCAGTTTAAAGTTGAAGCCGTGCATCTGCGACTTACCCGCCTGCGAGGAATAGAGCATTCCGATGAGACGAGGATACTGAGTGGCAACCCCGGGAGTAACATCGTAGAGGATGCCGGGCGTAACGTTGGCGTAGGAGTTGTAACGTTTGGACAAGCGGCGGCCCTGGGAGCCAACGTAGGCGGCTTCGACGACCCAGTCCAAAGCGATCGACTTTTGTATGGAGAAAGTCCACATGTACATGCGGGGCTTGCGGCCATCGAGTTCCGCGGCGAATAGATTGGTGCCGAGAGGGGTGATGTAGTTACTATCCACTGGAGGAACAACAACGTTTGGCAGTGTGTTGCGCCCAAACTCAAATTGAGGCAGACCCCGGCCCGTCGCATTCAGATTTTGCTGGGTGTAAGCGGGTGGTCCGTTCACAATGAACTGAATTTCATTCATCTGGGTCTGATCCCAATAGATACCGGCTCCGGCGCGAATGGCAACAGAAGGGGCCCACTTGGGGTTATAGGCGAGGCCGAGCCGGGGAGCGAAATTCTTGTAGTCGGGACTAATCACAGATTTACGAATTTGGCCCAGAGTGGGGAAGAGCTGTTTGCCCGTCTTGAAGTCAAAGCCGTAGACGTTGCCCTGCTCTTTAGCTTCCGGCGGGCCGAGAAACTCCCAGCGCATCCCATAATTCATGGTGAGCTGGCGATTGATCTTCCAATCGTCCTGCACGAAGGCGTTGAGGGAATGATTCTGAAAATTTGTGATAGAGGTGCCCACGGCACCGTTCATGTTGGTGGGGAAGCCCAGGAGGAAGTCTGCCACGGGGTCGCCGGTGCGAGGCACCGGGTTGCCGGTGACGCTATCGGAAGCAGCGGAATAGCCGCCGTTAAAGGTAAAGCTGCCGCGCGGGCTATTGTCGCCATCGACGAAGAAGCGCGACTGGCGAGCCTCGAAGCCGAACTTTAGGGTATGACTGTTCTTCACCCAAGTGGTGGCATTGAAGAGCTGATAGTTGTGAACCTTGTTTCCCTGTGTAAGGCCATCGCTTCCGATGCCGGAGTAACCCTGCCACGCCACGTTCGGGACGCCCCAGTTGAGTTGGGTGGTGGAGACGCCGGTGATGCCGATTTCCGCCGCAATGTTTTTGTCTACCGTAACCTGTTTGCCAAAGAGTTCCATGTAGCTATAGGCCCCACGGAAGACATTGACCACGGAAGGCGATAGCAGCGAAGTCAATTGACCAACGCCCGACCGCCCTTGAGAATCGACCTGGCGCCCACCGAGAGGCACGAGAGCCGCCGGCGAGAGCGGCGCTTTTTGCGCGCTATAGCGGCCGAAAAGAGAATGCTTACTGGTGACGATGTAATCCGCACGTACATTGTATTGGTCGTCATCAAGGCGCTGGATAGGGGTGCCTTCGAGGTTGGCACCGCCCACGGGAAGGGTGTCGACAACCGGGATGTACGGGAAAAAGTTCCGGGAGATGCGGTTGATGCGGGAATCGGGGATGCGGTTGCCAGGGAAGAGCACCTTGCTGTTCGAACCCGGAGTAAAGGTAAGGGGATCGTAGATCGGGTTGCCGCCGGTAAAGTCGCCGCGGAGTTGGGTCTGACGGGGATAGATGCCTCTTTGTATGATGCCAAGGCGTTGGCGAAAACCTTCCAGATTGGCGAACACGAAGAGTTTGTCCTTCTTGATGGGACCGCCTGCGGCGAATCCGAATTGATTGCGTTTGAAGGGCTCGACTTTGGGCGCGAAGAAGTTTCTGGCGTCCATAGCGTTGTTGCGGAGGAACCAGAATACCGAGCCATGAAATTCATTCGAACCGCCACGGCTGGCAACGTTGATGATGCCGGGGGCGAAGCCAAATTCGGCCTGGAAGAAATTGCGTTGGATCTTGAATTCCTGCACGGCGTCGAGCGAGGGAGTGAGAGAACTGTCACCGATGCGCGGGTTGCGCATTTCAACGCCGTCG
>JBKJSR010000015.1:0-20804 GCA_046594355.1 Bryobacter sp. | reverse complement strand
GCTGCACTGCACTTTTACGGTCCGACTATTGCCGAGCTTCGCTCTCTGGCTGTCGATCCTGCCTCTAAGGGTACCGGTGCCGGAAGGCTTCTCATGGAGGCCATCGACGCCGAAGCCAAGTCATTTGACCTCCAATCCCTCTTTGCCTTTACCTATGTTCCCGACTTCTTCGCAAAAATGGGATATTCCCTTGTAGACCGCGATGTACTACCCCTAAAAGCCTGGAAGGACTGCCTACGTTGCCCCAAATTTCAGGCTTGCGACGAGATCGCTGTTCTAAAGCAATTCAAGCCCGCACCCCCCAGCCGACCTCAAAACGAGGTCTTTCGCCTCTTCTCCGCCGATTCTGCCCCGAAGATCGCGCCTTAGTGAATCCTCCTGGATCACTACAGACCAAAAAAACGCAACTCGCAAAAATTAAAAAGAGATTTTCTCCTTGCTATGAGTACTAGAACTAGTATAATCGGGTTGTAATTTTGGCCAATTCCTAAGGCCAGAAGCCCTGAATCAGGAGACCGTTGCCATGCGGGCGCAAACTGTAGACATTCTCGAATCTTCCGGGCGCATATTATGCTGCACCATTTTCCGGCCTTGTGGAAAGAAACTGCTTTCCAAAGGACACATCCTTAGCGAAGAAGATGTTCGTCTCCTCACGACAGAAGGAATGTCACAGGTCTGGGTCACCCAGCTAGAAGAGGGAGAGGTCTCGGAAGACGAAGCCGTCCTCACCGTAGGCCGCGAAGTCGGCTGCGGCTGTCTCGAAGTCCGCCCTGCTCCCGGCGGGCGAGTCAACCTGATTGCGACTGAAGATTGTTGCGTGCTGATCGACGACGATCTGCTCAAGCTCATCAACTGCACCGCAAGCGTAGTCATAGCCACGCTGCCCAATCTCAGCTATGCCCAGGCAAATCAGCGCATTGCAACCATTAAGAGCACGCCTTTTGCCGTCCCAAAATCGCAGCTCGAAGCCATTATTGGCATTCTCAAAGAGCGCGGTGCCATCCTGCAGGCACGGCCAATCCGCAAACCGACCGTCGCCGTCCTATATTCCGACCCGATTAGTGGCGATCGCGGGCGCATCCTCTTTGAAAGCATTGTGCGCCAGCGCCTCGAGCGCTACGGTGCCAGCAGCACATTCGCCCTCGCCTGCCTTGAGGACGAAGAAGAGGTCACCCGTGGTCTCCACCACCTCGTCAGAACGAAGCCAACCATGATTCTGGTCGCCTCCACTACAGCGCCAGCCGGTCCAGAAGACGTGATCGGGCGCGCCATTGCCCGCCTTGGCTGCCACATCGAACGCTTCCTCGCCCCAGTCGAACCCGGCAATCTGCTGCTCCTCGCCTACAAAGACGACATCCCCATCATCTCCGCCCCCGGCTGCCATCGATCCGCAAAACCGAATGTGGTCGATCTTCTCATCCCCCCTGCTCTCGCAAAGTACCGCATCAGCGGCTGGGAAGTAGCTTGTCTTGGGCACGGCGGCCTGCTCGGCTAGAAATCCCTCCTCAATTTAGCCAAGCCGCTGCCGGAGAAACTTGGCGCCCTCCCAGGCAATATCCGCCGGGGAGGGTGCCAAATCTCGCCAAATACACGCCGCCGCTGCAATTTCCTTGATGTTGAAGCCAAAGCTCTCAATCACACACCAGCCGTCATAACCCGCCGTCTCCAGCCCCGCAAACAATCCGTCCCAATCCACATGCCCGCTACCAGGCGCACCCCGGTCGTTTTCGCAAGTATGCACATGGAACAGTTTCTTCCCCAAACCCGCCACCGCATCGCCAATCCGTTTCTCCTCGATATTGGCGTGAAAGCTATCAAACAGAATCCCCACTTGACTTGACCCGACCTCATTGCAGAGTGCCAGCGCATCGGCGCTCGTATTCAGGAAATAAGTCTCAAACCGGTTCAACGGCTCAACCGCCATCCGCACCCCCGCCGCCTCAAAATGCGGGGCAACCATCTGCAAACCCTCTACCACCCGCTTCCACTCCTCCTCCGTCCGCCGCCGTCCGGGCAGGTATCCAACCGGCGTACAAAACGGACCCACCAGCGTTTCCACCCCAATCGACACCGCCGCATCGCAGGCCCGCTTCAAAAAGTCCATCGCCTTGCCGCTGTTCTCGCCCGCCAGTGACAGGTCTCCGGTAAACGCTGTACACATCACCAATTCGAGCCCGTGATCGCCCGCCGCCTTACGGATCTCCGCCGCCGGGAAGTCCTCAAAATCGAATCGCGCTATTTCCACTCCATCAAAGCCATGAGCCTTGATTTCGGGAAACAGCGCGATGTGTTCTTTGTCGAACCTTGCGGTCCAGATGAGTGTATTTACGCCAAGCTTCACACGCCGATTCTATTACTTCTTCGGCCCCACGCCCGTATTTCCACCTGGAATTAAGTCGCCACTGATCTGCACACCCTTGCTTGGCTTCACCCGCAGCAGGATCGCTTCGGGCGCTGCATACAGGTTTTGCTGAGGACTACGTGTCTCGATAATGCCGGCGACATAGATCACCTGCTCCAGGCCTTCGCTGTCGGGCAGCGCCTCAAGAGTAAAGCCGCGCTTGGTCTCATCCTCGTTGATCAATACGCCATTGAGTCCGACGTCCAGCACGCGCACCGATGGAGGCAGATTCAAAACCGAAACCGGCACCCGGCCCTTGAAGCCGTTCTGCCGCGCAATCGTCAGATTTACATCCCCAGTGCCGCCGGCTTCAATCTCAACCACCTTCGTAATCGCCGACATCGTGATGTCCGCCTGCGGCATGATCGAGAGCAGCTTCAGGCTGTCATCCTGGTTGGCGTAGCGCACCAGTTGCTTGCCGCTATTCACCACCGCTCTGCCGGCGATCTGGATCGGAAAGGTTTTCGCCTCCAGCCCCGTCAGCGCGGCTTCACTCTTCAGCAAGATGGTTGCGAACACCTGTCCCGGGGGAATCAACGCCGGGGTAGCCGTCACACCCTTCGGCAGTCCTTCAACGCTCAGCGCGATCGGGCCATCAAAACCGTCCATGCGAAAGGCCTGCATCGTGATCGGCACCGCACTGCCGGGAGGCAGACTCGGGTTACGCGGATTCATCGTGAGCCGGAACTCCGGCTCGGCCCTGCGTGCCGTCAGACGATAAGCCTGGGGCTTGGCGAGAGTGCCGCGCACATCGCGCAGCGCAAGCGTATACTCACCATCGGCCGGAGCCGTAAAGTGCAACAGCGAATCCTTGCTGTAGCCGGGGCCGCCGTCGTCATTGCGATAGTACAGGCGCAACAGCGGCAATCCGTTCGGCGTAAACTTCGCGCCTGCCGGATGAATCTGCGCCTTATAAATGCTGCTGTCGATGGCATGAGCTTCCGCAGTTGTATCGAGATACGTGATGCGCTGGCCGTTGAAATTCTCGAAGATCATATCGTCGTCGGGCCCCTTGGGCATCGCGCTGATCTTGATCACTTCGCCCCCGAGCATCAGGTAGTCGCCCACCTTGATCGCGTTCCATGAATTGATACGAATGCCGCGCGCCGCGCTGTCGTGATCGCGCAACGTCGTCGTGGTCTCCCACTCCGGACGCACCACCGCGCGTTCAATCGACTTGCCATTCGCATCGAGCACTTCGAGGAACGAGTCTAAGTCACTGCCGGCCCGGCGTGCGTTGACTTCAAACACAAGCTCTTCGCCGCGCTTCGCCTTGAAACTGAACTTCGCATTTTTGCCCAGCTTGCCGTTCACCGTCGTTGGCACCGCAAGAGCATTCACTCCCTCGCGCACCTCTACTTCCGGATGCTGGCCCAACTCAAGCCGTACCTCATTGAACGAAGTGCCGGTCGAGAGCACGGGTCGCGCAATCACGCTAAAAGCATCGCGTTCGCTCGGCACGCCCTTTACTTCCAGCTTGCCGTCGCCCACATGCAATCCTTCCAAAGTGACGGTCGCCGTCTTGCCCTGCTGCAAGCCCAGCGGATACACACCCGTCACTACCGGAAACTCGCCCGCCTTCAAGCGATAGAAATGGCCTGCCCGCCCACTCTGCTGGTAGTCGGTGATTTGCAGATAGTAAAAGCCTTCCTTCACAAAGCGGTGTGCAAAAGCCCTGACGCTTTCGGGGCCATCCTGCCCAAACTCGGCCAAAACACTCTGGTCCTCGCGCAAGATCTTTACGACCGGTTGCAGCGAACTGCCCAGCATCGGCGCGCCATTCTCAAACACGACTTCCTGCCCGGCCCGCACCTTGATTTTGTAATTGTCCACATCGCCGTTGCGGCTGATCACGCCCGTGAAGATCGCCGGCAAATAGACTTCGGTGGCATTCTCGATACTGTCGTTTGGCTCGACGTCAGCGGCCTCGCCAAAGAATGGCTCAACCAGGAAGGTGCCCACCGGACTCGTGCCCAGAGGCGTCAGCAGCCGAAAACTGATCGGCCCAACCTTGGCTTCGGCACTCACGTCAATCTCAACCGTCACCTGATTGCGCGGAGGCAAAGGCCCAAGGTCAATCGACGAAACGGTGCCGTTCGAACCAAGCCGCACATCGGACAGATCCGGCAATTCCTTGATGCGCAGGATCTTGCCCGTCACACCCTTCTCGCTGAAATAGATGGCCGAGGCCTTGGCGAGATTGAAACCTTCAATCTCGAGCTCAACCGTCATGCCGCGCGCAATCCCTTGCGGGGCGACCCGGGCAATGGTGGGCGGCGTGATACGAGTTCCAGTAGGCCAGTCGATTGCCTTTTGGGCCAGGACCAGGCTCACGCTTAACAATCCAATCGGGATCAGCTTCTTCATGGCTTTACCTCAGTGACAATCAAAGTTCCATTCATTCGGCCCAGTGCGACGCGCGAACCATCCGGCGAATATTCCATCGCATAGCTCCAGTCCGGCTGCCCGCCAATCATCTTCAGTTCTTTCAAATCCGAGGCGCGAAACAGCTTCAGACTGCGGTCGGCCGAGCTACTCAGCAGAGTCTTGCCGTCGCGGCTCCAGGCGATCCGCAAGATGGCGTCTTCATGGGCGATCATCGTGGTCTTGAGCGTTGCGCCCTTCTCTTCGAGCGCCCACACGCGAATCGACTTGTCCTGGCCGGCTGCGGCAATCCACTTGCCATCGGGCGATACGGCAACGCTATTTACGCCATCGGTCGGCTCGCTCATCGTGAACAGTCGCTCGCCAGTCTCCGGGTTCCAGACCTTGATCGAGCGGTCGGCCGCGCCACTTACCAGCCGCTTACCGTCGGGACTGAAGTCGAGCGCATAGATCGCATCGATATGGTCTTTGAGGGTACGAATCTCCTTGCCCGTCGCGGCATCCCATAACTTGATCAGCTTGTCGTAGCTTGAGGTAGCGATGGTCTTGCCGTCGGGAGAAATCGCGAGGCCATAGATGCAATCGGAGTGTCCGCTGACGGTCGCTTGCAGCGTACCATCGGCTTTCCAGATTTTCACTTCGCCCTTACGTCCGGGCACGCCGCCGGCGGCAGCGAGTATCGTGCCGTCCTTGCTCCAGGCGAGCGCACGCACTGCGTCGGCATGACCGGCGAGCCGACTCGTTTCCACTTGTCCCGTCGCATCCATGAGCCGCACGCTCTGGTATCCGCCGAGCGCAATGGCCTTACCATCGGGCCGCCAGGCCAGCGCGTAAATTTGCGCTGGCCTCGCTGCTGGTGCCGCTGCTGGCGTAGGCGTGGCTGTCAGTGCTGACACCATTGCTAGTGCTGGCTTCACTGCTGGCGCTGGCTTCGCTAATGATGCTGGTTGCGCTGCTGAAACTGGTGCCGTTGCCGGTGCCAGCGTAGTTGCTAGCGCTGGCTTCACTGCTGATGCCGATGTCGCTGTTGTCGAAGCTACCGTTGCCGATGCTGATGATGCCAGTACCACTGCTTGCTGTAGCTTCGCTGCTAGCGCTGGTGTCGGTGCTGGCGTCGTTGCTGCCGCTGGCACCGCTGGCGCACCCTCGTCGATCCATTCGCGAATCGTATCGGTCTCCGCCTCAGGCATCGTTTCACTTGAGAACGGCATCCGCCCGATCTCGGGGGCCTTGCCAATCATGCTCAAATACAGCGTGCTTTCTTTCGACTTGCCCGGCACCAGGATCGGGCCGCTGTTTCCGCCGCGCTGCAATCCTTCCCAGCTCTCGAGGTTTAACGAGCCCATGGTCGCCGTCGCCGAATGACAACCCACGCAACGCCTCTCGAGTATCGGCTTTATGTCGCGCACAAAGCTCAAGCGCCCGGCCTCCACCGCTCCCAGTGGTCCGCACAACAACAGAGCCAGCCATTGCTTTCTCATTGGTTGAACAAGAACTCCTTGCTCGTCAGCAGCGCCCACATCAGGTCTTCCGCCCCCTGCCGCCGCGATTGCAAAACTGCCTCGGCCGTGCCTTTGTCAAGGCGCGAAGCCTTCAGCAGCTCGATGGCCCGCTGCTTCTCGCTCTCACTCGGATAGCGTCCAAAAGCGGACAGATACACCTGTTCGATCATCCGCCCATCGCTCAGGCCGAGCTTGAGAAACAGGCTCACAGAGCCGTCTTTCGTCATGAGCTTGCGGTTCAGCGTTTCACCATTGATCACATGCAATGCCTGGGCGATGCTGGGGTCGCTCGATCTTTCTCCGGCATCGCAGATGACGCGCTTCGGCCGGCCAAACACGTTCAGGAATTCGCTCTTCACCAGCACATCGGGTAACTGCATCGCACGCGTCCCCGGCATGTAGCCGTCAAAGGCGGTCGGCACGCCGGTCACCTGGCTGATGGCATCGAGTAGCGCCTCGGCGGGCAAGCGCTTGAGGATGTAGTGGCTATAGTATCTGCCGTCGCTCTGGTTGGAAGCATTGGGCTCGCTCGACAACTGATAGGACGACGAATTCATGATGGTCCGGATCAGGCGCTTCACATCGAAATCGCCAGTGAAGTCCTTCACCAGCGCGGCGAACAATTCTTCGTTCGACGCCGGATTCGTAGCCCGCACGTCGTCGATCGGGTTGGTCAATCCGCGGCCCATAAAGTTGCCCCACACGCGGTTCACCAGGTTGCGCGCGAAGAACTCGTTCTTCGGCGAGGTGAGCCACTTGGCGAAATGTACCCGGCGGTCTTCGGTGCTCTCGAGGCTCATCGGCTCGCCATCGAGCGGCGTCGGGTTCAGCGGCTTGAGCAAACGCGGGTGCATCACATCTCCGCTTGTGCGCGCAAAGATCACCGTCTCGCCCATGGCGTTTCCGTTCTTCACGCCCACGCGGGCAAACAGATTCACCATCTGGAAATACTGCTTCTGCGTCCACTTCTCAAGCGGATGATTGTGGCAGCGCGCACAGGTGAGACGCTGCCCGAGAAAGGCCTGGGTCAGGTTCTCGGTGATGTCGATCGGATCCTTGTGCAGCACAAAATAATTCAGCGCCCCGTTCTGGCGGGTGCTGCCGCTGGAGGTGATGAGCTCGTTCGCAAACGCATCCCAGCGCTTGTTTTCCTTGACGCTCTCGCGGATCCAGTTGTAGAAACTCTGCATGCCCACCGCACCCAGCTTGCGGGCGCTCACCAGCATCAGGTCGCTCCACTTGTAGGCCCAGTAGTCGGTGAATTCTTCCTTGTTCAGGATGTACTCGATCAGCTTCTCACGCTTGTTCGGACTCTTGTCGGCGAGGAAGTTTTCCACTTCTTCCGCCGTCGGCAAAACACCCGCCGCATCGAGAAACGCGCGCCGCACGAACATGTCGTCGGCAGCCACCGGCGAAGGCTCGATCTTGAGACTCTTCAGCTTGGCCACCACCAGATCGTCGATATAGTTGCGGCTCGGAATCTTCGAGTATTTCTCGGCTGCCACTTCATTTTCAAAGGGCACGGCGAGCCGCGTATAAAGCACCTTACTCGAATACCAGACCGTGATCGCCGACTCGCCCTGGCCCAGCATCTTCACGCGTCCCGTGGCATCGTCCACCTGAGCTACGCCTTCGTCGTTGGAGCTGTACTTGGCCCAGCGCGTCACATCTTCCATGCGTCCATCGCTGTACTTCGCCCGCACCACCAATTGCTGTTCCGCTCCGTTTTTGAGCACCGCGCTCTTCGGGAACACCTCCAGGCTCAACACCTCTACATCGGCGGCCGTAGGTGCCTGCGCCCCGCCTTCAATCCACTCGCGGATCACGCGATACTCGAGCGAATTCTTCTTGAGCAATTGTCCTCCGCCGTGCGGCAGGCTGAACGAAGCCTTCTGCAGCAGCAGGCTCTTTTCGGGGTCAGCAAGCAGCACGCGGCGGCCCTGGCTCTGGCGTGTAAGCACGTCGTAATCGACTTCCGGGTCATAACCTTTCAGCGTCAGCTTAAAGCCGTTCTTGCCGGCGAGTGCTCCATGACACGAGCCCTGGTTGCAACCTCGCTTGCTCAATACCGGAACCACATGCTCACGAAACGCCCATGCAAAGGGCTTGGCGTAGCCATTCACAATGATCTTCAACGTCGCACTCACTTCGCCATGCTTTGCGGTAATCATGGCCTCGCCATCCGCCTTGGGCGAAACCAGGCCCCCAGCGTCCACTTCAACCACGGCCGGGTTCGACGAAGTCCATTGCGCCGTGCGTGTCCAATCCTCGCCCAGTCCATCTACGCTCGCTTGGGCGAGTAACTGCTGGCGGCTCTCGCGCGAATTGAGCGTTACACTCTGCGGGTACAGACTGAGCTTTGCCGGTGCGGCCCAGAGGCCTGCTCCAAGCAGCGTTCCTAATACGAATCGCTTCATGTGTTTCTTATCCCAGTAGTTGTTGAATCGGTTCGACGCCGCGCTCGACGATCGGAATTGGCCGGCCTTGCGCGCCGGGGAGTTCCAGATGCAGATCGATGCCCAGGCCCTTATAAATCGTGGCTGCCACTTCGGCCGGCGTCGTCGGCCGGTCTTTCGGATAGGCGCCAATTTCGTCGGAAGCGCCGACTATGGTTCCATTCTTGAGCGGCCCGCCGCCCATCAGAATGCTCCAGCATTGCGGCCAATGATCACGGCCCCCGGCGGGGTTGATCTTCGGCGTACGGCCAAATTCGCCGCAAGCCACCACCATCGTGTTCGCCAGCAGTCCGCGCTCGCTCAGTTCCTCAAGCAACGAGGCGTAAGCGTTATCGAACATCGGCCCCACCAGATCCTTGTAGCAACTGATCGGCGAGAAGGGTTTCGACCCGTGTATGTCCCAGGTGATCTCGTCAAACACCGTCTCAAACATATTCACGGTTACGAAGCGCACGCCCGCTTCCACCATGCGGCGGGCCAGCAGACAGCTTTGGCCAAAACGGTTCAGGCCGTACTTCTCGCGCACCGCCTCGGGCTCACGGTGCAATTCAAACGCTTCCCGCGCCTTCTGGCTCGACATCAGCGTGTAGGCCTGATGAAAGGTGTTGTCCATCAGACGCGCGTCTTGCGAGGTCTCGAATCGATTCACGGCTTTATCTACAGCCTCGCGCCAGTTGCGGCGGCGATCAACGCGCAGCGCCGAAAGGTAGTCGGGCGGCAGCATGTCGGGCACGCGGAAGTTTGGGTCGCTCGGGTCGGCGTTCAGGACAAAGGGGTCGAAGGTCTTGCCCAAAAACCCGGCAGTCTGGCCGTGTGGCATGTTGCCACCTGTATTGCCGATGGGGCGGGGCAGCAGCACATGCGCAGGCACGTCGCCCTTGGGGCCCTTCAATTTATTCAACACGCAGCCGATGTGTGGATGCTCGACGCCACCCTGAAAGAGGCGGCCCGTCTGCATCAACTGATGTCCAGTGTCGTGGACGGCGGCGGCGGTATGGTTCATGCCACGGACGATCGAATACTTGTCGGCATGCTTCGCCATGCGCGGAAAATTCTCGCTGATCTCGATGCCTGGCACATTTGTCTTGATCGATTGAAACGGACCACGGATCTCGGTCGGGGCGTTGGGCTTCATGTCCCAGGTGTCGAGCTGGCTCGGAGCCCCAACCAGCATCAGGAAGATGCAATTCACATCGCTCTTCGATTGGTCGACGGCACCCAGCGCCTTGAGCGCCGTGAGTTGTGTCATGCCCAGCCCAAGGGTGGAGAGAGCTCCTACGTGCAGGAAGTCGCGGCGCCGCGATCCATCGCAAAATTCAGCAGATGTCGGCATCGAAACGGAACATAGACGCACTACTCCAAATTAGGATTTGTCCATATCCTATCGCTGTTGCGGTTTCTACGCCAGCGGGTGAGGAAGTTACAATCGATACAATGGCCACGATTCGACCCTTTCATATTGCTTTTCCCGTTCACGATTTGGCGCTTGCCCGCGAATTTTATGGCGGCTTGCTGGGTTGTCCGGAAGGCCGGTCTTCCGATGAGTGGATCGACTATGATTTGTACGGCCACCAGATTGTCGCCCACCTGAAGCCGGGCCACACGAGCGAGTTGCATCACAACGCGGTCGATAGCCATGCCGTGCCGGTACCGCACTTTGGCGTGATCCTCGAGAAGGAGCAATGGCAGCAATTAGCGGAACGCTTGCAGGCTGCCGGGACTGCCTTCATCATTGAACCCTACATTCGTTTTGAGGGGCAAGCCGGCGAACAGGCAACCATGTTTTTCCTCGATCCTTCGGGCAACGCACTTGAGTTCAAAGCCTTCGCGGACTTGTCGCAATTGTTCGCCAAGTAGCGAGGACTCTCGAAAAAACGTCATCTCTCAAATTGGTGTGTTTGGATTTGCAGCCCTAGCTAGACTTTTGCCGGGTCATCCTGGTAATCATCCTTTGCAAAGGAACTCGGCCGTTATGTTGATCTCCGTCAACCATTCGAGCATCACTGAATTTGAGGCTCTTGGGCTAACCGCCAATAGTATTTCGCTCGGCGATAAAGAGGAAGGCAGCGTATAGCGAGGCGCGATGTTTCTTGCGGCTTGCGAAGTCTGTTCGTTTCGATGGGCAAAAAAGTTGCGGAATACGGGAAGATCCTTGAACACGTTCTGATTGATAGAGAACGCTTCCCCGATCTGAACCTGGATTGAACAGCCGAGATTTCCGCACACCCTCATGAGAACGGTAGGATCGTGCCACGCTGGTTCGTCCCTGCGATGCCAGACGCCGGAAGCGGTCAGCACTGCCCACCTATTGCAGCAAGTAATCGCGGCTCCGAGGGGATCACTAATGGCCATTGTAAAAGTGACCTGTTTCTTCCGCTCGGTTTTGGCACCAAGCACGCACGACAGGTAGAATGACCGCGAAAACATGGCCCATGCATTCAATGCTTCGATGGCGAGGTAGGCCACTACGACTTCTCGATCCTGGTTTGCGCCGCTCACGGAAATGCTTTTTAGTCGCTGCTCCAACCTGGATATTCTTCGGTTGAGCGTTTTCCTGAGCCGTCTTAAAAGTTTGCATCTACGCATGGCGATAGATCGCTATGGGAGCAATTTGGATTCGAGGGCCTTTGAAATCCACTGGAACCGCACTTTGCGTTGCTCTATACGAGTTGTGGCCTTTGAACAGGCTGCAACGTAATCCGACAACTGCGGATAAGCGCCAGGCTCATCAACGGCCGCCGCGAGCAAAGTCAGATTTGGAAGGGCATACTGGGGATCAAACTTCAATGCCGATGTCCGCTCGTAGAACTCATTAAAATTGCCCCTTGATATCGGGCTCAATGCATGGGAGATGGCTAGGACAAGCGAATAGAAGTTGTACGATTTCATGAGCGCCGAGCCATGGACAGCAGGCCATCCGAGAATCACGTCCATCGCGCTCGTCAAGCGGCCGCGTAATTCTTCACCATCTGAAAACTCGTTTTCGTGGTCTCCATAAAACTTGTCGAGGCTTCGATCTGACGCGTGTTTTATGCCTTGGGAGAGCGTGAATACGATGTCGGAAAAAAGAGCGGCGTCCGACATTCGGCTCAGTTGACGTTCTCCGAACACTCCAATTGATTTCATTGCCTCCGAATATTTTCTCACCGTCTCCTCGATGAACCACTTGAATTCGCCCTGATGCGTGGCATGTCGTTGCTCCTGCGGGTTAAGAGGCACGGTGTAAGAATTCATTCGCCTAAATACTTCTCTGATTTCGTCGGACGTAGCGCCAACGAATATATCCACCGGGAGAGCATATTCAACGAAACGCTGCTGCTCCGTCAGGTCGAGTTGCGCGAATAGTTTGCCGCCAAATTGACCTTTGCCAGTAAGCCTGAAGCTTCCTTCAAAGAAGTCAGAGATGGCCTGGCTTCGTTGCTGACCATCGACGATTTCTTTTGTCGTCTTTTTAGTTTTCAAATTGGTCGTCTGGTACAGCGACAGCTTAGGTATGGGAAATCCTAGCAGGATAGTTTCGATAAGATACGACCGAGCTGCTGGCGGCCATACTTTATCGGAACGCTGATAGTCGTGATTTACGATTATCGATTTATCTCGCATCTGTTGACAATACTCAGCGATGGTGGAGTTGGAAAGGTTAACTTGCATATTTCAGATCTTTGTTCGATGGATCCATTGATTGAGTGGGTCCAAATCGTGGGCCCAGAAAAGTGTAAGGCCGCGATCCTGGGCATCGACGAGGTTGTGGAGTTTGTAGACTCCGCTCAGGACAGCCGTTGGAACAACTTGCCGAAGTCCGAAATCAGTTTTCCAGCTTCCAGCCTTGACCGCCGCATCGTTGTTCAGACGCTTCACCGAATTGGTGGACGAGTTCGACACTTTGCATTCAATCGGCATCACACGCTGATCCCACAGGCGGACAATAATGTCGCCCTTCCGGCTTCCTAAATAACTTTCGCCGCAGAATTCTCCAGGCGCCGGTGCAAACGAGATATTTGGAATTTTGCGTGACGATACTTCCTTCAGCCCCAGGTTCTTCAGCGCTTCAGTTACGAGAGCCTCCTGCTGCTTTTTCCCGAACGAACGTCTGTTCGTCTGCGCCCGGCTTGCCGCCATGAGCGCGGCCGACGCCATAACTGCGGCCCCTCTTTCGGCTTCAGTGGGCTCTCTACTTCCTACTATCCATGCAAACCGACGGCGATCCAGAACTTGCCTGACAATAGCCAACAGACGCCGAACATCGTCGGGCTTGCTCTTGAGGCTGCTCTTTGAAAGCGACTGCGCGTCAGAAAGCACCTTGAGATCATCCTTGGAAATGGGCGGTGCCGCCAGATAGCGAAAAGCTTCTTGCAAATGAGGATTGGTTAAGACTGCCAAGGCCTGGCTATCCAGTTGAGAGAGGTCAACGGTAGTCTCCAAAAGCTCTTCAATGTATCCCTGGTATTCATCGAAGGCCTCCAAATAGTCTTCGAGAGGCTCTTCCATGCGCTCTTTTGAGAAAAGAGTTCGGGATTCGATACGATTTGCATCGAGTTGAGCATTTGTCCAGATCGGTGGTTCAATCAACGGAGAACACACGCAGCGAGCATGGCGGGAGACGGGACGATAAGCCGCTCCATTTCTCGCGGCTCAAATTTCGTAAGCCCACCCGCGTAGGTGCGGCCTGAACTCTGAGAGATATTGGTTTGAAGATAATTAACAAGCGCGGTTCGCATCTTCTCGCTCATAGTGTCGCGGGGATATAGGCCGTGAGCGATGTTGATATGACGAGCGTCCGCCTTATTGAGAACGAATGCTGGTGCCCGGCGCGCCATGTAGGTAGAAATGATGGGCGCGGGGGAGCGCAGCCCCACTGACCACCACGCCTTGCGGTGGCTGGCGACGTAGCCTTGATTGGTGCCCTTTTCGCGGGCGATCTTCAGAAAGCGGTCTACGGCCCGGCGTTCAGCCGAACTCAGCTCGTCCAGCTCGGCTGGAATATCAATCACACAACGAAGTTTCGCAGTATCCCGGAGAATACCTTTAGCCGCAATCACTTCTTTAGCGCGGGTCACGGTGCGATACAGGACGGAATCCGGCAGGCCCTCGCTGTGTGCCCCTGCGATCCATACGTCATTTGCGCCGGTAACTTGGCCCCGGTGAACACGGCACAACTCACCAAGCTCGACATATCCTTCTGGCGGCTTCTCGGATGCGTGCGAGAGGTGAGACCAGCGGGCCTCCGTTATCAAACGATCGCGGTGAACCTCACGGCCTTTGTCGGGGCCGTCAAGATGGAGCAGGCTGGCGACGCGCCTAAAGAATACCGATGTGGGTTTGGATGCGATCTCGAACGTCGTAATCGCGGCGGTAGTGGCTGCGTCTGGAAACGGCTGCGCGGTTGGTTCAATCACCGTAATGCTTCGGCCGCCCAGCTCGGCGGTCACGAGAGAGCGCACGAGAGAGCCATAGTTTACGTCAAGCCATTCGGCGGCGGTGATGAATGCGCCGAAATCTCCGGCCTTCGCATGCCGCGCGGTGGCGAGAAAAAAATGAACGTGAAGCCCTGCGAGCTGGCTGGCCTTGAGGCCCAGCTTGGTGGCTTCAGTAGAAAGCCACTCTTTCCACTTGGCGTCGATCTGGTGGTGCCGGACATAGGGCGGATTGCCAATATAAAGCGTTGGTGCCGCAAGAGGCTCATTGAAACGGCGGTAGTCCTCAAGGATGATGCGCGAGCGTTTTGCGAATCCGGCGACAGCAAGGTTAGCGCGGGCGATCAGGGCCGCGAGGGGATCAATTTCAATCCCGACGAGCGCAGCGTTTGGAAATTTTTCGCCCGCCTGCAAAAGAAATCGGGCTGATCCTGTTCCAGGATCGATGATGCGCGCAGGCGTTCCATGAGAGGCAGCCCACTCCACCATGGAACGAACGATGGGACCGGGCGTATAAGTCGCTCCGTTGTCGCGGCGCTCGGCGGGCGACCGAAGCGTGCAAAAAGCTTCGCCAAGAGGATCAAAGCCTGAGCGGATCAAATCGCGTAACGCGGAGAGTTTGGCCTTGGTGAGCCGCACATCATTTGCGGAGTTACTGGCCAGCGTAGTCTCAGATGCGGACCACGGCTTAACTTCACCGGCACCCAGAGCGACTGCGGCGGAAACGAGCTCCGCTTCCGTGGGGAAGAGCGCTTCAAAATCATTCCACAGATGTTGCTGATTGCCGCCAAGAGACATCCTTCAGACCTCCTTCAATCGTTAAGGATAAAACAAAACACGTAACTCTTGTACTGGTGCTAAGAGTCCGCTGCCTTTCTTATCGTCCGGAAGGCGGAGCGTGGTCAGGTGTAATTGATTGAGGGGCACTACAAAGCGCTTGGTGGCTGTATAAGCGATTTCTTGACAACGGAGACCACGCTAAGCTGAAGCCTGCCCGATATGCTGCGTAGATTTCTGTTCCGGCTTCACTTGATTTTGGGGATTTTGCTTGGTCTCTACGCGGCCGCAATCGGGTTGACGGGTTCCATTCTTGTATACCGCGAGGAGCTTGCCGCGCTGGAGAAACCGTTTCTGTTTCAGGCCGTTTCTGAAATCCGTATCACGCCCGATGAGGCTTTGGCAACCGTGCAGAAAGCCAACCCCGGCTGGCGCGTTTTGACACTCACAGGACCCGATCTCGAGACCGGCGCGTGGATGGCTTATCTGCTCAACAAAGGAGATTCGAAGCAGGCCTACGTGGATGCTTCGAGCGGCGCGCTGCGCGGTGATTCCCAGCGCAAAGACGGTTGGCTTAGCCCAGTTGAGCAACTGCACTTCAACTTGATGAGTGGACGGACGGGAAGGCTGGTAAACGGCTATTGCGCGCTGGCGCTCGTGCTGCTGGCGCTGACGGGCATCACTCTTTGGCGGCCGCAGCTTTCACGTCTGCGCTGGACTGCCCGCAATCTGCATGTCAATCTGGGGCTGGTGTCGATGATCTTCATCGTGATCATGGGCATCACCGGTGGCTACTTCACCTGGTTTCAAGCCTACGTTAATGGCGTGAAGATGTTCTTGCCCGCGCGCAATCAGCCTGCGCTGCCAACAGTAGAAGCCACCGGCCCGCGAAAGAGTTTGGCCCAACTGGCCGCCGCCGCTCAGAAGGCGGTTCCGGATGCCAAAGTGTTCCGCATCCAGCTTGGATCGGGACCGAAAGAGGCGTTCAAAATTTCGATGAGGCACGGGAAGCAAGCAGAGTTCCAGTTGGTGAGCCATGTGGCTTTGAACCCCTACACCCTCGAGCTGATGCGCCTGGAGCGCCTCGAAAATCGCCAGAGTGGCGACCGCCTGATCGGCAACTTCAGCGCCGTACATTTTGGCGTTTGGGGTGGGTCTTTAGCGAGGGTACTCTGGGCGATTCTGGGGCTAAGTTTACCCGCACTGTTTATAACGTCTTTTGCGCTGTGGTGGCGGCGCTTGCGCCAAAGAGGCCTAACGGGGCTTTGGAATTGAAGCCGGGAAACACGCGCGCCAATTCCTTCCGGCCCAGGTGCTGTGCTACTACTTCGCCCAGTACTTCGCGGAAGTCGGTGGTCACATCGAGGTCGCGTCCCTCATAGAGCTGTTCCCGCTCCAGGCCCGGCCAGCGGCCATACACTTTGCCGCCCGCAATCTGCCCGCCCATCGTAAACATCACGTTCGCGTGGCCATGGTCCGTACCGCGATTGCCGTTCTCGCGTGCCGTGCGGCCAAACTCGCTCATGCTCACGAGCACAACGTCTTCCATGCGCGCACCCAGATCCTGGTAGAAGGCCGCCAGGCTGTCGCCAAACTCGCGCAACAGATTTGCGAGCGGTCCAATGAGCGCCGTCGCGCCCACTGCATTCACATGGTGATCCCAGCCGCCCAAATCGGCGAAGGCCACTTCCAGACCTGCATCCGCTTTGATCATTTGCGCAATCTGCTTCAGACTCGTGCCCAGGCGCCCGTTGGGATATACCGCGCCGTTCCCGGCCTTATATTCCACTTTGCGCAGAGTCTCGAGCAGCCGGATCGCTTCAAAAGTATCCTTGCCCGTGCCCTTCATTTGCGTGTCGAGACTGGCCGCATAATGCGACCTATAATCGTCGCCCGCCATCTTGTCGCGCACCTGAAAATCCTTCACACTATTCAGCGCCACGGCGGGGTTGCCGCCCCGCAATGTCCGAGCCAGCACCGGCCCCATCGACACGGCGCGGATCGGCGACTTCTCGACTTCTTTCGACAGCGTGCGGTTGAGCCAGCCATCGCGAGTCCCCTTCAAACCCGGCGTGCCGCTCTCCATATAATCCTGCGCGTCAAAGTGGCTGCGCGTCGGATCCGGACTCCCGCATGCATGCACCATCGCCAGCTTCTTCTCATCGAAGATCGGCTTTAGCGCCTTGAGATTCGGGTTGAGTCCAAAGAATCCATCGAGCTCAATCGTCGCGGCTTCGCTGCTACCCGGCTGGGGAATCGCGATGCCCGGACGGCCCGCATAGTAAGCCTTCTCCGCATGCGGCACCACAATATTCAACCCGTCTGCCGCCCCGCGCTGAAAGATCGCCACCAGAATCTTCTTGCCTCCACTGCCGCTGGTCGCAGCCATGGCCCGCTCGAGCCACACCGGCGAAGTGCCGATGCCAAACATCGCGACACCCGAATTGCGTAAAAATGCTCTTCTTGTTGCCATGATATTTGCTCCTAGCGGCGCTGCCACTCAGGTGCGCCCGTATTCTTGGCCTGTTCCGCGTAACGGTCCTGATCGATCTTGATGCCGTTGATCTTATTCCCGCTTAGCGCCACCGCAAAGTTGATTCGCGCGAGCAATCCGGCGGAACTCAACCACTCTTCGCCATTGTTCGAATACCCCGTCGGCTCCGACTTACGGTAGAGCGGCTGTCCCATATTTGCAATTGCCTGTGCGGCCGGCAGCGCGTTATCCATCGACGCACCAGTTGCCCGCAACGCCCCCGCCACCATCTCCAGCGGACTCTTCATCTTTGCCTTGTAAGCGCCGACGCTGAAGAACTCCCGGCTGCTCAACATCGTACGCATCACCGCCTTCAGGTCGCCATCGCTCTTCAAAAAGCTGGCGGCCATACGATCCACCAGCGCCTGCGGCGGCTCGTCGGCAACAAAGCGCTGCGCGAGCTTACGCGAAATAAACTTTGCCGTCGAGGGATGCGCTGCGAGGATCTCAATCACTTTTAGCCCGTCCGCCACACCGCCGCCAGCGGGAATCATTACGCCCAACACCGTCTTCTCGCCCTTGTCGTGAAAACGCTCGGCAAAGCGGAATTTGCCACCCCGATTCGACTCTTCAATTGTCCACCCCGTAAAGCAGCGCGCTACTTCCTGCACGTCCTTCTGCGTGTATCCGCCATCGACGCCCAGCGTATGCAGCTCCATCAACTCCCGCGCATAATTTTCATTCAAACCGCGTGCCCGTGCCTTCGGAGCCGCACCCTTGATCTTGCCGCCCGCCACGCTGCCAACGCTCCTCCAGTTGTCGAGATAGAAGAGCATCGCCGGGCTTTCGGCCGTTGCCCGCAACATGTCTTTGAAGCGGCCGAGAACATAAGGCCGAATGGCGTCGCGCTCATAGGCGGTAGTCAGCCACTTGTCCGCGCCCTTGTCGAGATAGACGTTGAAGTGGTTGAACCAGAAATCCGCAAGCACCTCATCGAGCTGCCGCTCGCTCATCACGGCGCGATAAATCTTCGCTTCGGTTAGCTCTCCCGCCACTGCCTGCTGCGGCGCGGACTTGCGCAATGCTTCACTGCGCTCCCCGGTCGTCATCGACCCAACACGGAGCCGCAGGCGGTCTGCGTTCCCCTTCTGCGCGACTTCACCCGCAGTTTTCTTACGCTCGATTCGCGCCTTGTAGCGTTCGCCGAGCCGCTCATAAGTGGCACGCAGCTCCGGGTCTTCCGGCATCTTCATCCGACCCGCCGCTACCGCCGTGAGCACTCGAGGAGTCGGGTAACGCGTCACAAGTTCGTCTGTCGAAAGCTTCAGCGTCCCCATGGCGGCCAGCTTTGCTTCGAGCGCCGGATTCTCCACAATCGACGCCGGATTGAGTTGCCGTTCCACCCATTTCTGGACACCCATCTTCGAAACCGCTTCCACGTCCCCGGGTTTTGCGCCATAGCTCAAGCGTCTCAAAGCATGCTCCACCTGCTGATGCGTGTTCAGCTTCTCGCGAAACTTCGCCGCACTGTCGATTGCCTTCTTGGCGACCAGCGGACCGAGAGCGACGAGCACCCCGGCAATGACCAGCCCCAACGTCTTTGTTTGCAATTTGCGCTTGAAGTTCATGCCTGCTGATTCCTATATGATGAAACTCGGCTAATCTGAAGAAGTTTCGGACCTTAGTCCCACAAGATAGACTGGAGTAGTGCTCCCAGGGTACTGAAGCGATCGCCTTAGTGTTCTTAGGGGCAGCTATAAGGTTTCATTGCCTTTTGGCCGATTATTTTTTGAAGATGCCAGTAAAGGCAGCGGCATTGCTTGAACCGAATCACCCCGCGCGATGTGCTCAATCCGTTGATCGAGGCCAGGGCTTCAAAGATTGGAGACCCGGTTGCGAAACTGCGTTTTTTGCGCCAGACGGAGAAGCGGGTCGGGCAGGTCGAGACGGTACTCGCACGGCCTCAATATTGGTGGTTACGTAATAAGAAATTTTGGGTGGCGGTTGTCTTCTTGCTGCTGATTCCCACATTTTCGCTCTTTCACCTGGCAGCGCCTCCGGTGCCTGCAATGGGCTTTTCCGCAGAGGGTCCCAACGCTAAGGGGAAACCTTTTCGGGAACTGCCTCTCGAAAAAGTCTGGCTGCTCGAAACCAAGAGCGGCGTCGAGACCTGGTCCAACGGCCTCCACGTCGAAACTCGTCTGACGACGGAGAACCGCCCCCGCGAGTATTATGTCTGGAATCGCAACAGTCCCAGCTCTTCGATCACGCAACTGCCAGAACGCAAGCCCGCCGGCATTGTCTTTCACACGACCGAAAGTACCATCGAAGAACTCGAGCAGCAGAAGATGCGCCGCCTCAATCTGCTTGGTGAATCCCTGCTGCAATACGCGCACAAAGAAAAGGCCTATCACTATCTGATCGACCGTTTTGGCCGTGTCTTCCGCATCGTCCGCGAATCCGATGCCGCCAATCACGCCGGTAAGTCGATCTGGGCCGACGGTAAATGGGCCTATATCAACTTGAACGATTCATTTCTTGCGATCTCCTTCGAGACCCAGAGCCGCCCCGGCGACGAGGCACCAGTGGTATCCGAGATGCAAATCAATTCCGGCCGCATGCTCTCCCGCATGCTGCGCGCCCGCTACAGCATCGCCGCCGCCAATTGTGTTACCCACGCGCAAGTCTCGATCAATTCGAGCAACTTCCAGATCGGCTACCATACCGATTGGGCTGGCAATTTCCCATTTGAGGCGATGGGCTTACCCGACAATTACGAACTGCCCCTTGCCAGCCTGCATCTTTTCGGCTTTAATTACGACGGTACCTTTTTTGCCGCAACTGGTGCTCGCATGTGGAAGGGCGTAGTCAGCAGCGAAGATCTGCTTCGCGAACAAGCCCGGCAAAGTTCAATTTCCGTCGCGCAACTCCGAACCCAGTTGCGCAACCAATATCGCCGCCTGAGTGCGCTGTTGCCCGACCGCAGCGACCCGGGAGAGGGCACCCCAGATTCCAATTCGAGCAATGCTCGCGAGGTAAACCAATGAAAAACTCCAGTCAAACCCCGGCCATCGGCCTCGACGTCGGCACCAGCCGCATCGTAGCCGCCACGAAAACTAGTGACGACTTCCAATTTAAGAGCCAGCTCAACGCTTTCGTAACGGTGCCCTGGTCGAAGATGACCGAGGCTTCGCTCAAGCGCGAAGGCGTGCCTTATGTTGTCCATGCCGCCAGCGGCGACAAAAGCATCATCGTGCCCGGCAACGAGAGTTCGCGCTTTGCGGACCTGCTCCAGACCGAGTCGCGCCGTCCCATGAGTCGCGGCGTGCTGAATCCATCCGAGCCTGAGAACGCCGCCATGCTCAAACAGCTGATTGAGAATCTTTCCGAAGGTGA
>JBKJSR010000689.1:0-7661 GCA_046594355.1 Bryobacter sp. | reverse complement strand
AGCACATTCACCAGGCTTTGCATCGGGCGGCAGATCTCTTCGCCGCGAATGACGTGGCTGCGCATGATCTTCCATTCGTCTTCGTTCAACTGGCCCGCTTTGTTAAGGATCGAATCGGGGATACCGATTTTGCCGATGTCGTGCAGGTAGCCGCCACGGTGGAGAGCGAGCAGATCGTTGCGGTCGAGACCGAGTCGAATACCGAGTTCGACGCTGAAGAAGGAGAGGCGGCGGCAATGGTCGCTGGTGCATTTGTCGCGTTCTTCAACAGCCTGAGCGAGGGTGAAGAGGATGCTCTCGACTTCATCGAGTGAATCGAGGGCTGCTTTGTGGCGCAGCATGGACAGCACGCGGGCCTTGAGAACGCTGGGGTGGGCGGGCTGGAGAAGATATTCGTCGGCCCCGCTGGTGAGACCCTCAACTTCGTGCTCGCTGCCCTGAACGCTGGTGAGCATCAGGACGGGCATCAGGCTGGTTGCGCGGTTTGCTTTGAGTTTGCGGCAAAACTCCATGCCGTTCAGTTCGGGCAGGAACATGTCGCAGATCACGAGGTCGACCCGTTCGCGGGCAAGAATCTCGAACGCCTCGCTGGGGCGGCGGGCCTCGATGAAGTGGGCACCTGTGGCGCTGAGATTGGCCCGAACGACGCGGCGGTTGAGTGCAGCACCGTCCACTATAAGAATGGTTGGTTGCGCATCGAGAACTGTGAAAAGTTCCAGGTGTTCGCCGATCGCGGCCAGAGGCGCGACTGTGGTCAGGCTAGCCATTGCTAAGGTATACATCGGTCAGTCTGAGGCCATCCATTAGGAGTTATTGAGGCAAAAAGTACTAGGATGGAGGGGATATGACTCGTTTCATCCCAACATTCTTGCTGTTTTCCATAATTTTGGCTGCGGCACCCATCACGAAGGGAGAGCGTGAGCGGGCGATGAGCGAGTTGCATGCGTCGCGAAAGATGGTGATTGATGCGGCGGCGGGGCTAAGCGAAGCTCAACTGAACTGGAAGGCAGGGGCGGAGCGATGGTCGATCGCCGAGGTGGTGGAGCATCTTGCGGTTACGGAGCCTTTCCTGTTTGGATTTTATAAACAGGTGGCGGCGGCACCGGCAGTGGCGGCGGCGAAGGCGGAATTGGGTGATGAAGCGTTTCTCAAATCCATACGCAGCCGCGATAAAAAGGCGAAAGCGCCGGAGCAGATCACGCCGAAGAAGTCGTTCGCCAATACTGCGGAGGCGCTGGCGGCATTCAAAGTACGCCGCGACGAGACGATTGCCTACGTTGAGATGACCGAAGTGCAGGACTTGCGGCAGAAGATCGTACCGAATTCGAAGATGGATGCCTATCAGATGTTTCTGATGCTGGCCGCCCACGCGGAACGGCATTGTGAGCAGATCGCCGAAGTGAAGGCGAGCGCCGGGTACCCGAAGCGTTAGAGGAAGAGTTGCGCGGCGGCGAGACGACTGAAGCGCAGGGATTACGGCACTATCGGAAGATGCCGACGCTGGGTGCCCTCGCGGAGCGGAGGCGAGCTGCGTGGCGGCGGAACAACCGAAGTCCATGGCTTAAGGCAGAAGATCGATTGCTACTACCACGACCGCTTAAATGCGTTCGTAAGTCGGCAGCCGATTTCGCTACCCGCCCCGATACCGAGTCGCGACCGAGGGAGCCGGTCTTGGCGGTCGAAGCTCTATCAGAAGGTGCCGACGCGCCCGCCCATGCGGAGCGGAATGTGGAACAGATCGCCGCTTACCCGAAGCGTTAGAGAAACAGCGGCGCGGCAACAAGCGTGATCGTAGCGAGCAATTTGATCAGTACATGGATCGAGGGGCCGGCAGTATCCTTGAAGGGATCACCGACCGTATCGCCGACCACCGAGGCCTTATGGGCATCGGAACCCTTACCCCCGTGGTGGCCGAGTTCGATGTACTTCTTGGCATTGTCCCAGGCACCACCGCCATTGTTCATGAAGGTGGCCATCAAAATACCAGTGATGGTACCCACCATGAGCATTGCAGCCACAGCGCAGGCACCCATCGGAGTGCCGTCGGCGGCAGGTGGAAAATTCCTGAAGATCAAGCCGACAATCACGGGACTCGACACCGCCAGAGCGCCGGGCAGGATCATGGCCTTAAGCGCACCGGCGGTGACGATGTCGACACACTGTCCGTAGTCGGGGTCGCTCGTACCCTTCATGATGCCGGGATTCTCGCGGAACTGGCGGCGGACTTCCCGGATGACGGTTTGAGCCACTTTGCCGACAGCCTGGATGGCGAGAGAGCTGAAGAGGAAGACCAGCATGCCGCCAAGCAGAGCGCCAATGAAGACCGGGACTTGACCGATATCGACACTAAACGGGATGCTCTCAAAAGGCTTGTCGAGGCGCTTGGCGAGGACCATTTTGACTTCGTCGATGTAGGCGCTGAAGAGCAGAAAGGCCGCAAGGGCGGCACTACCGATGGCATAGCCCTTGGTGAGGGCCTTGGTAGTGTTGCCGGCGGCATCGAGAACGTCTGTGCGATGGCGGACTTCCGGAGGCTGTTTGGACATTTCGACGATGCCGCCGGCGTTGTCGGTGATGGGGCCAAAGGTGTCCATGGCGAGGACGTAGGCGGCTGTCGAGAGGACGCCCATGGTGGCGATCGCGGTCCCGTAAAGGCCGCTTGAGAGCGAGCTGACGCCGGGTAGCGCCGCCTGGATGCCCATCCAGTAGGAACCAAGGATTGCGATTGTAATTGTGATCACGACGAGGCCGGTGCATTCCATACCGATGGCGAGGCCGCTGATGATCGTGGTGGCGGGGCCAGTGGTGCAGCTTTCGGCGATGAAGCGCACGGGGCGGTATTTGTGGTCGGTATAGTATTGCGTGAGAAACACGAACAGGAAACTGGTGCCAATGCCGACGACGCCGGCGCCAAAGAGCCAGAGGTTGCCGCCGAGGAGTTGCTGCACGGCGATGTAGAAGCCGCCCATCGCGATGAAACTGGCGACGAAGAAACCGCGATTGAGTGCAGTCATGGGGTCTTCTTCGCCTTTGAGACGGACCGTGAAAACGCCGATGATGCTGGCGATCAGGCCGAGCGCGCAGGTGTAGAGCGGGAAGAGGATCCCGGCGAGGCCGAAGACTTTATAAAGGGTGACGCCGAGGATCATGGCACCGATGTTTTCGGCGGCGGTAGATTCAAAGATGTCCGCACCGCGACCGGCGCAGTCGCCGACGTTGTCTCCGACCAGGTCGGCGATGACGGCGGGATTGCGGGGATCGTCTTCGGGGATTCCGGCTTCGACTTTGCCGACGAGGTCTGCGCCAACGTCGGCGGCCTTGGTATAGATGCCGCCGCCAAGTTGAGCGAAGAGGGCAACAAAGCTCGCGCCGAAGCCAAAGGCAACGATCTGTCTGGGGACGTCTTGAGGCCTGCCGATGCCATCGAAGAAGGCGAAGAGGAGGCCCACGCCGAAGAGCGAAAGGGCAGTGACGGCAATGCCAGTGACGGCACCGCCGCGGAGCGCGATTTGCATCGCTTCCCCGAGGCTGGAGCGGGCGGCGGCGGCGACGCGGATGTTGGCGCGAATCGAGACCCACATGCCGCAGAATCCCGCAGCGAGGGAGCAGATGGCTCCGAAGAGGAAGCTGATGGTCATGCGGGAGGCAAGCTGGCTATCGTCTTTGCCGAGATAGTAGGCAACATAAATGATGACGGCAAGGATCGCGGCGAGGCCGGCGATGGTGCGATTCTGCCGGCTCATATAAGCCTCAGCGCCACTCTTGATTGCATCGGAGATTTTGCGCATCTCAGGGGTGCCGGTATCCTTGGCAAGGACGAAACGGGCGAGATATGCCGCCACGAGCATTCCAAGTGCGCTGATCCCTAAAATGGTAAATAGGGTGGTCTGGCCGCTGGTGCCGGTTGGAACAGCCTGCAGCCACAGCGCTAACGGGGCGTTGAGGAATTGATTCACTTTGTAAAAGACCTTTCGAAAATACGAAAACTCTGTCAGCTTAACCGATTTGACGGGCTCGGGGCAAATGAAATCGGCATGGATGCGTCGTCGAATCTCACTTGATATGATTTCGGGCATGCAAATCGTCGTTCTCCTATTGTTCGCGATGCTGGCTGCGGCTCAAACCCGGCCGGTCATCGGACTCGGCGGTATAGTTCACGAGACCAACACGTTTAATCCCAAGAAGACAACTCTGGCCGATTTTGAAATAGGCGCTGGCGGGGCCGATGGGATTTTGCGCGGCCAGGATCTCATTGCACTTTCCGTAAAAGCGAATAACACCACGGCGGGATTCATTGAAGGTGCCAGGCAATATGGATTCGATTTGTTTCCTACGCTGGTTGCCGGTCCCCAGATGATGGGCATTGTGCTGGATTCGGCCTTCGAGGCTTTGACAACGGAACTGATCGACCGCCTGCGGCAAGCGCCCAGGCTGGACGGGATCCTTTTGTTTCTGCATGGCACGATGGTGAGTGAAAGCCACCCGCATGCCGATGCGGAAGTGGTGAAACGGGTTCGGAAGGCGTTTGGGGACAAGATCCCGATTGTTGTAGTGCATGACTTTCACGCGAACATTTCTGAGGAGATCGTGCGGCTCACCACGGTGCTGCTGACTTACAAAGAGTGTCCGCACCTGGACGCCCGCGAGGCCGGAATCCATGCGGCCAGAATCATGGCCGATATTGTCTCGGGCAAGGTGAAGCCGGTGCAGGCGTTGGTCAAGCCGCCCATGTTATTCAACATCCTGTATCACAACACTTACGCGGCACCGCTGAAGCCAATTACAGATGATAGTAAGCGGCTGGAGAAGAATCCGAAAATTTTGGCGGCGAGTGTTGCGGGCGGTTACCAGTATGCCGATATTCCGGCGATGGGGCCGAGTGTGGTTGTGGTAACGGACAATGATCCTGCCCTGGCGAAGCGCGAGGCGGAGCGGCTGGGTGGGCTGCTTTGGGGGCTACGTGGAGAATTGCAATTGAAAGCACCGGCTCCCGCAGAGGCGGTGCGCCTCGCGATGACCAATGGCAAGTGGCCTGTTGCCTTGATGGACGCGGGGGACAATATCGGTGGCGGATCGGCGGGGGACAGCACCTATATTCTGGCGGAGTTGCTGAAGCAGAAGGCCGAGGGCTGGGTTGTGGCGATCTCGGATCCGGCGGCGGCGCAAGCGGCGATCCGGACTGGTGTTGGCGGTGTCTTCGATCTTCCCGTGGGCGGAAAGACCGATAATTTGCATGGCGATTCGGTGCGGGTGAAGGGGCGGGTGAAAGGGATTCACGACGGGCGATTTGTGGAAACCGCCGTTCGCCATGGGGGCGGGCGCTATTGGGATATGGGAGTCTCGGTGGTGATTGAGGTGGAGGGCTCGACGCCGGATATGCCGAATCTGATATTGCTGACGCCAAAGCGGATTATTCCCTTCAGCCTGAATCAATTGATTAGTGTTGGAATTTATCCGGAGCGAATGAAGATTCTGGTTGCGAAGGGGACGATTGCACCAAGGGCGGCGTATGAGCCGGTGGCGGCGCGAATCATCGAAGTGGATTCTGGCGGGGTCACGGCGGTGAATCCGGCAAGGTTCGAGTACAAACTTATCCGGCCAAATATGTTTGGGGTGAAGTAGGGCTTATGCGGAAACTGCTTCGGCTCCAGAGTAGATTTCGGCGACGCTGAGGGTGTAGTCGAGTGCGCGTAGGTGGATGGTTGCGGCGGGATCCTGGATGATATCGATGCGCCAGGATTGAGCGGATTCGCGGAAATGATGAGCAATCCAAACCGGCTCCTGATGGATTAGAAGCCGATCCTGCAACGAAGGATTGGCGTGGTACTTCCATGGCGCGCCCAGCGCTTTCGGTCGGGTCCATCCCGCCCTGGCCGATTCAAACTCCGGTTGGCATAGGACTTAAAATCGTTCCTGATTTTCTCGGGCTGCGGCTCACCCTCCACGAATACATGCAGCAGGGTCGCCCGGCCGTCTTGGATCAGCTTCCAACCATCGGCATCCAGACCGGGCACACCGCTCTTACGGTCGCGACTCGAATCAATCACTTCTCCGTCGCACACCCGAGGACAAGGATTAGCTTGCAAATCCACGCCAAGTCGTAAAAGATAGTTCTCATGTTTCCCAACATGCTCGGTGCTTATGGAGAATGGGCGGCGCAGTCGATGGCAGACCCGCCCCGGCTCTCATTTCGTCAGCCTGCTTTCAAGAATGTCGATTCCTGGCGGGCCGTTGCCCGCGCACGCTTCCGGGAATGCCTCTCGGGCCCTGCGCCATCGCCGACGCCAATACCCATCGTGCAGCACAAGCTCGAATTCGACGGCCTTGCCATCGAGCACTTGCAGTGGCAGCTCCCCTATGGGCCGCCGACGGAAGCCTTGCTGCTTAAGCCCGCCGGGGCGACCGGCAAGCTGCCGGGCATCGTTGGCTTGCACGACCATGGCGGCAACAAATACTTTGGGCTGCGCAAAATTACTCTCATGTCCAAAGATCCACACCCGGCCATGATCCGCCACCAGACTCAGTATTACGGCGGCTTCGCCTGGGCAAACGAACTTGCCCGCCGCGGCTACGCGGTTCTGGTTCATGACACTTTTACTTTTGGAAGCAGGCGCGTGAGGCTGGCCGATGTGCCCGCCAATATTCGCAACAACCAGGTGGAAGCCAACCCTGAGGCCGAGGACGAAATCCTGCGCTATAACCAGTTCGCCGGGGCACACGAACACCTGGTGGCAAAGAGTCTTTTTAGCGCCGGGATGACTTGGCCAGGAGTCTTTGTGAACGACGACCAGCGCGCCCTCGATTACCTTTGTTCTCGTCCGGATGTGGATGCCACACGCGTTGGATGTGCGGGGCTATCGGGCGGAGGATTGCGAACCGTGATGCTGGCGGGTGCCGATGAACGCATTCGTTGTGCCTGCGCAGTGGGGATGATGACTACCTGGCGGGACTATCTGCTGAATAAGTGCTACACACATACCTGGATGTGTTATGTTCCGGGATTGCCGCGCGAACTTGATTATCCGGAGATACTCGGTCTCGCGGCACCCAATCCAATACTTGTGTTGAACAACCGGCAGGATGCGCTTTTCACTTTGTCTGAAATGGAACGGGCGGATCGCATCCTCACCGATGTGTACAAGAAAGCGGGGGCTCCGGAGCGTTACAAGGGCAGCTTCTACGACGGCCCGCACAAGTTCGACCGTGAGATGCAACAGGAGGCTTTTGCGTGGTTCGACCGCTGGCTCAAGGCTTAGGCCGGGCGGCGGCTCCGCAAATTTCCAATGCTGCAAGACTTTCGCCTGATTGAAATCGACTGGCCCAAATTCAATACGGCAACCGCTCCAATTCCGGTTCCCGGCTCTCTGCACGCCGGGCGGATCGTGGCGCTGCGCAACCTGCTGGAGTCGCAGAACTTCACGCACGCGGTGGTCTATGCCGACCGGGAACACTTTGCCAATTTGCACTTTCTAACTCACTTCGATCCGCGCTTTGAGGAAGCGCTGTTGCTTCTCTCGACGGCGGACAAGCCGCTGATGCTCATCGGCAATGAGTGCAAAGGCTATCTTCCAATCAGCCCTCTTTGGAAAGACGGCGAGCTTCGGCACGAGGTCTACCAACCCTTCTCGCTGCCAGGCCAGCCAAGAAATTCCTCGCGCTTG
>JBKJSR010000383.1:0-5533 GCA_046594355.1 Bryobacter sp. | reverse complement strand
GCGGGCAGGCGGCGCGCCGGATGGTGCTCGCCGAGCCGATCCCCGAGCCACTCGCTGCGGCAATTCACGATGCTTACCTGAGTCTGATGAAACGCCTCGATCGGACTGTGGAAATGGCTGTGCGGTCCTCGGCAACGGTCGAAGATCTTCCCGATGCGTCCTTCGCCGGTCAACAGGAGAGCTTTCTCAATGTGTCCGGCGAAGCGGCGCTGATTGAGGCAATTCATGCCTGTTTTGCCTCCGGCTTTACCGATCGCGCCATCAGCTATCGGACTCGTCATGGATACGACCACCTGCTGGCTGCGGTTTCTGTTGGAGTGCAGCCGATGGTGCGCTCGGACAAAGCCTGTTCGGGCATCATCTTTACTCTCGATCCGGAATCCGGCTTTCGCGACGTAACTGTCCTCTCCGGCTCGTATGGTTTGGGCGAGTACGTCGTTCAGGGTGCCGTAAACCCGGATGAATGGGTTGTATTCAAACCAACGCTCGACACTGCGGAGAAGCCGATCGTCTCACGCAGGCTGGGGTCGAAAGAAATTCGTCTCATCTATGCGGAGGGCTCAAAGGCGACAGCATCCGAGCCTGTCCCACCTGAGCAGCGCAGTCGTTTTTGCCTGAATGACAATGAAGTGCTCACCCTCGCCCGTTGGGCCGGTGCAGTGGAGCGGCACTACTCCGGGGTGAACGGCCATCCAACGCCGATGGACCTCGAATGGGCCAAAGACGGCATCTCCGGCGAGCTCTTCATCGTGCAGGCCAGGCCTGAAACCGTACATTCCTCCCGGCCGCAATCCTTCCTGCCGGAACGATTTCGACTTTCGCCCGAACATGGCGCTGCCATCGTCTCTGGCCAGGCAGTGGGCGAACGCATTGCCAGCGGTCGTGTCCGGGTCGTGCTGGATCCATCCCAGCTCGGACAAGTGCAGGCCGGAGAGGTGCTTGTCGCGCCGCACACCGACCCCGATTGGGAACCGGTGATGAAACGCATCGCCGCGATCATAACCGACCATGGCGGCAGAACCGCGCACGCCGCGATCATTTCCAGGGAAATCGGCTTGTGTTGCGTGGTCGGGAGCGGCAACGGAACCGCAATGTTACACGACGGCGATCTGGTTACAGTAAGTTGCGCCGAAGGTTCATCCGGCAATGTCTATTCCGGACTGGTGCCGTTTGAAGTTACCCGGCCCGACCTCAGTTTGATTCCGGAAACCCGCACGGCCGTCATGCTCAACGTCGGTGATCCGTCGCAGGCGTTTCGTCTCCGCGCCATTCCCAACGATGGAGTCGGCCTGGCCCGGATCGAATTCATCATCAATAACCACATCGGCATCCACCCGATGGCACTGGTCCGTTACCCCGCGCTCAGGGATCCCGCCGCCGTCGCCGAAATCGGAAAAAGGATCGGTACACAGGCACCCAAAGAGTTCTTTATCGAACGTCTCAGCGAGGGCGTCGCCCAGATTGCGGCGGCTTTTTACCCAAAGCCGGTCGTCGTGCGTACCAGCGATTTCAAAACGAATGAATACGCCAAGCTCATCGGCGGTGCGGAGTTTGAACCGACCGAAGAGAATCCGATGCTGGGTTTTCGTGGAGCCTCGCGTTATTACGACCCCCGCTATGCAGAGGGATTTGCCCTCGAATGCGCGGCGATCGCATGCGTCCGCAACCAGATGGGTCTCAATAATGTGATCGTGATGATCCCTTTTTGCCGCACGGTAGAAGAAGCCAAACGCGTCCTCGCTACCATGGCCGACTATGGATTGCGCCAGCACGAGAATGGGTTGCTGGTTTACGCCATGTGCGAGATTCCGTCGAATGTCCTGCTGGCCAGGGACTTCCTCGCGATCTTCGACGGCTACTCGATCGGATCGAACGACCTGACCCAGCTCACTCTCGGTCTGGATCGCGATTCCGCTACCGTCGCCCATCTCTTCGATGAACGGAATCCCGCCGTCAAGGCGCTGATCGCCCAAGCCATCACTGCGGCTCACGAGGCGCATAAACCGATTGGCATTTGTGGTCAGGCACCCTCGGATTACCCGGAATTCGCCGCCTGGCTCGTCGAATGCGGCATCACTTCGATTTCACTCAATCCCGATACCGCAATCCAGACGAGAATCCGGATCGCCGACTGTGAAGCGTCCATGACTGTCGCGGTAAATGCCTGAGATCGGGGCTTCACTCGCCGCCTGCAGAATTCGTTTTCTCATGCGGCGCAGATTTTAGGCGGAAGCACAGCCGGGATTTCCTTCGCCTCTTTCGTTTGCCGCCGGTAATTCCGGCCGCGAACCGGGGTCGCCCTGACTTCCCCGTGTCGTGGCCCGCAATGTCCAGCGCCATCGCTCTCTATGCCTTTGCACCACGCACTGGCGAAAAGCGCTCTCTTCCCAGGCGTGGGCGCGACCGGAACCGCAGCGTCTGCGCGACTCCGCGCCCTGTTCCCGATTGGCCAAATTCTGTCGGCGCTTGCATTAGCCGACGCGACGTTGTACCTGAAGGAGACCACCTCCTTCGCAACCGGTTCCCTGCCGGCTCAACTGCCGTGGCTGCTCTCAATAGCGGCCGTTGGTACAACTTGTCTCATGCTGCGTTTCTTGTGGTCCATCCAACAGATGCAGCAAACCGCGGATTCTCATGAGAGCCCGTTTCGCTTGTTGTCGTCGTAGGCGATGCCGGTGATCGGTGCCGCCATGCTTCCGTGGCTCTACGCTTCCGTTGCAGTCTGGGAAGCCATCAACCTTATAGAAACCGCAGTTGGGCGATGTGATCTCCCGGAAGCCGATGAGTCCAAGTGGGAATTTGGCTGCTCTGCGGCTACCCAACGGGTGAGTGGCTTCAGAACGCCAGGAGCCTTTATTTCAGGCCTCTGGACGTGTTTGAGTCATTGCAACTGCCGGAAGTAGTTTAAGGCTTCGCTTTTATGAAGAACGGGTTGTCTGTAGCATTGCCCTGTCTCTCTCGTGGAGGCCTGGCGGTTTCAGTCGGATGATTAGGCGAGACAGAAATCAGGCTGAGGTAGTAAGACCGGTCATTCGGATCAAACATGAGTTGATATGAGATCTTTCCTACTTCGGCTCTCGCGGCCAGATTGAGAAGTTCATCAGCAGCGGATTGCCCAGAACCTGCCAATGCGACGCGATTCGACATGTCTTTGGTATAGAAAGGTGTTCTAAGCAGCCTTATCTGGTAGCCAGAGGCTTTCGCTACCGAATCGATTATCATCTGTAGCGTATCCAACGCCGTTCGCTCACCGTAAGGCAGAGATACGTTGCGACCCATAATGGAAGTGATCGCCTTCATCGATCCAAGGGCTCCTACTACCTGGGATGGAATCACGTCAATGCCGCCGGCTCTCCTTATAGCCTTATACGTCCCCGGCAGCCCGGCTTTGTGATACGCGCCAAGCACAGCCTCTACGGAGATCATGGCGTCGGAAGTTGGGCTCAGGCCAATCAGAGATACCACGATGGGAGAGGGAATGGTTCTAGCAACAATCATCGGCCTGAGACCGGGATGTGACTGTTGACCAGTGCGGAGGAGATCAGCCGAGTTTTCGTAAGGGGGTTCTTCATAGTTGATCGGGATGCCCGAGGCTGTCTGGATGTGCGCCAATGCGGCTGCCAACGAGCGAGGACCGTTGAAAGAGACCGAAGTGTTCTGTCCTTGAGCTGCAAATACAATCAGCAGAAGGGTGATGGCAAGAATTTTTGTGGTAATCATGATTTTTTCACATCCTTATTGATTCAGTGTTTGTATAACACCGTTGCGAGTCACCTCAATATAGGTGGTGCCGATGGTGACTACCAATGTGCCGGTGTTGTAGGTAATGTTGCCAGTGCTATCGCCATTTACCACCACTCGCATTGTCTGCGGAATCGTTGCGGTGCATGGCAATTGTGAAGGAATATTCTGTCGATACCAGGCTACACCTGCCGCTGGCCAACCGACAGTGTCCCAACCCCAGGTGTTTTTGTTGGAAAAAGGCGCGTAGCCAACATTCCAGACAGCCCCCGTCACACTCGTGAACGCTCCGCCAGGGTACATACCGCTTGAAGCAGTAAAACAAGCGTCGCTACCCACACCAGGGGCAGTGACTTCGAAAACCTGTCGGCCCTGGAACAAATTGCTATTCGGATCGGGCGGGCCAAAATAATCCTTGGTGAGCTCCTGGCGGAAGCGTGCCATGGTGTAAATTTGAGGGACTTGGCTAAAGCCATCTGCGATGGTGGTTTCTCCAATTGGGTCGATATATGCACGCCAGAACGTAAGGGGGCCGGAAGCGCCTGGCCTGGACCATGTTCCCGTACCCCGGTCGTTACTCTTGTTGGCGATGTTTCCTGAATAGGTCATTGTCGAAACTGGCGTATAGCCACCGCACACTGTCGACGGGTTGGGGGAACTAGCCGTCCATGAGAACGGCGTATTACCGTCGACAGAATCGATCTGGCTGGAAGGAGAGATGTTACCAGAAACGGAATAATAGCTGTCTGGGCACCCCGTTGCGGGCGACGGAACTCTAACGGACCCGGTCACCGTGCCAGTGCCTCCGGGGTCTACTGCGCTTACTGTGACGCTCCACTGCGAAATTAGACCCCAAGTGGACGTGTAGTCTGTCCAAGGTCCATTGACATTAGTCGATGGTGTAGGGTCGTTACAGGACGAAAATGGTCCAGTCGGACACCCTATCTGGGCGGTCGTCGAATGCGCGCTGATCAGAAGCAGCATTAGCACTGTCAAGCGGCGAACAAAATATATTGTAATATGTGTCGTGCGTGTCATAAAGCAAAGTTATTCTCCTTACAAAATCCTTCAAAGGTCAAGATTTATCCCCGATCAGGAACGGGGGGGCTATGGAGGGGAACATTTCACTCGCATCCGGCAGATGTGATTGAAACGCTGGAATGGGCACTGCTGGCTGCGCCAAGCGAAATTGCAACTTCCTGCATCCGCTCGGTCGCCTATGGGAATAATAATAAGCTTTGATCGCATTAGCAAATAAAAAATATTTTTTATTTCAATTTATCTTGAAACACTAGCGTCCGGCCAAAACCGACTGAATTAACTGTTTAGCCGAACCATCTAAATGCGTTTGCAGGAAGGCGTCCTCGAAAGCCTGTAAAAATAGGCATGTTCTCAATAAACCTTATAGAAACCGCAGTTGGGCGATGTGATCTCCCGGAAGCCGATGATTCCAAGTGAGAATTTGACTGCTCTGCGACTACCCAACGGGTGAGTGGCCTCGATGCGCCAGGAACCTTTATTTCGGGCCTCTGGACGTGTTTGGGCCATTGCAACTGCCGGAATTAGATCAAGGCGACTCTCACTTTGGAAGCCATTGGCCCCATTTTTCCCGGAGTGACGGCGGCGTGAGTGGCTGCGTGGGCGATGCGGAAGCGGCGCTGGGCGGATCCCAGCCGTTGATGTCCTGGTAGCGGCGGCCTGGGCCGCGAACGGGATGCAACGAAGATCGCGTGTTGTGCGCGGCGGAGTTCGCCGTGTAGCGGCGGCAGTGAAAACTGGATCAATCGGTCGC
>JBKJSR010000232.1:0-2785 GCA_046594355.1 Bryobacter sp. | reverse complement strand
TCAGAACATCCGCATGCCGCTGCCGCGGGTGCGCAGCGCGATTCTATGCCGTGAACAAAGAGACTTTAAAGAAAACGCGGAAGCAGCATGGCAAGAGCTTGTTCAGGAACCCGAGTCCACGGGTGCGGCAACTGGCGAAAGAGGTGGCGATTCTGCTGATAGCCTTGCTCCTCTTCTTCGTGTTTATCAAATACCTTGCCACGGAACATAGCGGGTCGAACGCCCTTTTCTTGAATCTATGGGGGCGAGATAGCGCAGTTTGAATTAGAATCGAGGCATGCGTTGCATAATTTTGCTGCTCAGTGCGGGGTTTGTCCTCAACTCGCAAGTGACTGCACCTTTGCCCAATCCGTACTCGCATTCTCCTACGGCCCTGAGAGCAACCCCTAGTGCGACATCAGATTCGCACGGAATGCGGTCCAACCGGAGATCTCGCGGATTTGTCGGCGGCTTCGGCGGTGGTATTGGCTTTGGCGGCTTCATCAATAGTGTGGCTTATGAAAGCGCCCTTGTGGAAGCTCCGCTTCCAGCGAAGGAAGACAAGCTGAAGGAACTGATCGTGAGCCCGACTTACCAGAAGGACAAGATCACACCGAAGATGATCGAAATTCCTTAGACAAGCTTGAAGGAATCGCCACGGTCGGGGATGATAACTTCCAGTCCGTAAGTGGACTCAATCACTGTTTTCAATGCCTGTTGCTGCCTCGACTCGCCATGGACGAGAAAGATTTTTTTCAAACCGGCAGCGATGGGTTTGAGCCAGTCGATTAATTCCCGCTGATCCGCATGGCCGGAAAGTTCGTTGATTCTCGCCACCTCGGCGCGGAGACGATACGGCTCGCCAAAGATTGGCACTTCCGGCCACTTATCGAGAATCTTTCGGCCCAGTGTGTGTTCCGCCTGAAAGCCCGTAATCAGGACAGTATTACGCGGATCGGTAATCGTATTGCGCAAATGGTGGATCACGCGACCGGCTTCGCACATGCCACTGGCCGAGATGATGAGCATGGGGCCGCGGAGATCATTGAGCGCCTTGGAATCGGCTACATCGCGAATATAACGAAGCCGGGTAAATCCGAACGCATCGCCTTCGGGATCTTCGCCAAGTATTTTTGCCGTCTCGGCATCGAAAAGATTACTGTGCTTGCGAAAGATCGAGGTGACGTTGACGGCGAGCGGAGAATCGACGAATACGGGGATGCTGGGGATTCGATTGGCCATCACTAATTGGTTGAGGAGCAAAACCAGTTGCTGCGTGCGCCCGACAGCGAAGGCGGGAACGACAATTTTTCCACCCCGCGCGGCAGTGCGATTGACAACGCCGGCAAGCTTATCGAGGACAGAGCCCTCATCCTGATGCAAGCGGTCGCCATAGGTGGATTCCATGATGAGGTAGTCGCAGGGGAGCATCGGCTGCGGGTCGCGAATAATTGGCAGGTTCGCACGGCCGATATCGCCGGAGAATCCAATTCGCGTTGTTCCGTCACTCAACACCATGCAGACGCTGCCAAGCATGTGGCCGGCCTCGACGGTCTCCACACTCAAGCCATCTTCGAGATCGAGGCTGCCTTGCATCGGCAGATCACGGAAGAGAGGAAAAGTATTTTCGGCATCTTTGCTGGTGTAGAGGGGCTCAACTGTTGCTTCGTTATAGTTATCCAGAACGCGTTTGCGGCGATCACGTCGGCGCATCAGGTATTCGGCATCTTTTTCCTGGATGTAAGCACTATCGAGCAACATGGCACGACAAAGATCCTGAGTGGCGGCAGTGGCGTGAATGGGCCCGTGGAAGCCCTGCTTAACGAGGTTCGGGAGATTTCCGGAATGATCGATGTGCGCGTGGGAGAGTATGACCTGATCGACAGCGCCGGCCTCGAAGGGGAAACAGCAGTTGCGGTCTCGTGCCTCGCTGCGGCGGCCTTGGAAGAAGCCACATTCGAGCAGGATCTTGCGGTTGCGATGCCGCAATTCATGCATGGACCCGGTAACTGTGCGTGTGGCGCCCCAAAAATTAATTTCCATGGTTAATGCCAGACTATATGTTATCGATGACTCTGCGACACACTTTTTTGATCGGCCTCGGCCTTGCTGTTTCCCTGCTTGCCCAGAAGAAGGCCGTTACTCTCGACTCGCTGAAGCAGCGTTCGATGGGCGAATCTTCGCTTACTCCGGTTTGGGCACCGAATGGTTATCAGTTCGCCTACTCGAAATCGGGTGGGCTTTTTCTGTATGATTGCCGGACCAGGGAGAGCCGTCAGATCTTTGCGAAATTGAGCGAGCTGGCGAGTCTTGCGATCAAGGATTCGCATCCAGATGGCGCTTTTGGGTGGCAGAACCGGCGTGTGAGCGAGCAGCATTTTCAATGGTCGCCGGACAGCAGTGCGCTATTGATCGCCGAAGCAGGCGACCTGTTCTGGGTGACGGCGGCAGACGGCAAGGCGCAGCAGTTGACTAAGACCGAAGTCACCGAAGCGGACCCGAAGCTGAGCCCGGACGGCAAGAAAATCAGCTACCGCATTGGCAACGACCTTTATGTGCAGGAGATTGCAGGCGGCAAGCTAACCCGATTGACGCGTGATGGGTCGGAGGTGACATTGAACGGCAAACTGGATTGGGTTTATCCGGAGGAACTCGACCTGAACACGGCTTATTGGTGGGGCCCGGATAGTGCGCGGATTGCTTATTTGCAGTTTGATGTATCGAAGGAGATGATTTATCCGCAAGTAGATCTTCTGAAGACTCCGGCAGTACCGGAACCGGAACGATACCCACAAGCGGGGACTTC
>JBKJSR010000158.1:0-10370 GCA_046594355.1 Bryobacter sp. | reverse complement strand
CGGCAAAACTTCCCTTCTCGACGCGATTCGCAGTGCGAATGTCGTTGGTGGCGAAGCCGGTGGAATCACCCAGCACATTGGCGCTTATGCGGTAACGCACAACCAGCGCAAAATTGTTTTCATCGATACTCCCGGTCACGAAGCGTTTACGCGCATGCGTGCCCGCGGTGCCAAGGTAACCGACATTGTCGTACTTTGCGTCGCGGCGGACGACGGCGTAATGCCCCAGACCATCGAAGCGATCGATCACGCAAGGGCGGCCGGAGTGCCGATCATTGTGGCGATCAACAAGATCGACAAACCCGATTCCAATCTCGATCGCATCAAGCAGCAGCTCAATGATCGCGGCCTATTGGCTGAGGATTGGGGCGGCGATACGGTCATGGTTCCCGTTTCGGCAAAGCAGCGGACCAACATCGATCTGCTCCTCGAAATGATCCTCCTCACCGCCGACGTGAATGAGGCCAAGCTGCGGGCAAATCCCGCCCGCCGCGCAGTCGCCACGGTTCTTGAAGCCCAACTGGATCGCGGTCGCGGTTCCGTCGCTACGGTTCTTGTGCGCAACGGCACGCTCCGCATCGGAGACTTCTTCATTTGCGGTTCGGTCTTTGGCAAGGTTCGCGCCTTGTTCGACGACCTCGGCAATCCGGTCCGCGAGGCTGAGCCTGCTACGCCGGTAGAAGTATTGGGCCTCGAACAAATGCCCGAGGTCGGTGATACCTTCCAGGTCGTCACCGATACGGCGAAGGCAAAACAGATTGTCCTCTATCGCGAAGCCAAAACGCGCGACATTGCCATGGCCCGCACGCGCATCAGCCTCGATCAACTGCATCAGCAGTTGAAAGAAGGCGAGATCAAGGATCTCAACCTGATCCTGAAGGCGGACGTGGGTGGTTCGGCGGAAGTACTTGCCGAAACGCTGCTCAAGCTTTCGAACGACAAAGTGCGCATCCGTGTGCTGCATAGCGGTGTTGGTGCAATTACCGAGACCGACGTGCTCCTCGCTTCCGCTTCAAACGGCATCATTATCGGCTTCAATGTAAAGCCGGACCGCGGTGCCACTCAAACTGCGGACGCCGAGAAGGTAGACATCCGCCTGCATTCGATCATCTACGAAGTTGTGGATCAGATCAGGAAGGCGATGGCTGGAATGCTCGATCCGGTTTACAAGGAAGTCTTCCGCGGACGAGCCGATGTTCGGGACGTCTTCCGCATCACCAAGGTCGGTACCGTGGCTGGTTGTTATGTCACGGACGGCACCATATCGCGCGATTGCAGCGCCAGACTCCTCCGCGATGGAGAAGTTGTGCACACTGGCAAACTCGACACACTCAAGAGATTCAAGAACGACGTCTCTGAAGTGAAACAGGGGTTTGAGTGTGGCATTGCGTTCTCCAACTACCAGGACATTCGCCCCGGCGACACAATCGAAGCGTTCATTAACGAACGGGTCGCAGTCGAATCCCTGATGAATTAACCCTGTGGCGGCCGTCGGCGTACTCACTCTCGAGCTTCATATTCTTGAGTCGCGTTCGCTGAAGGACAAACGTCATTGGGTAACAGGACTGAAATCAAGACTCCGCAATCGCCATAACGTGGCGGTTGCGGAGATTGATTTTCAGGAGGTATGGAAGCGCGGTTTGGTCGCCGCTGTTACCGTATCAAACAGTCGAGCTCATTGCGAGCAAGTACTCGAAGCCGTGGAACGCAACGCCGCCGATTTCCTCGGACCAATACTCGTCGATGCTGTCTACGAGTACTTCTAGAATTCCTCAAAATTATCGTCCATCGGGAATGGATCACTCTTGTCAAGAACAGATGTGCTCGAAGAGGGACACTTCGGCGTCGGGGCGGATGACTGATTCGATTGTTGCTTTTGCGTCCGATCTATACCACTTGAGGCTTTACTGGACGGATAAGCCAAGCTTGGCATGTTCCTGCCAGAGTTGGATTTGCCAGAACCGGCAGGTCCCTTCGGTGTAGATCTCTTCGAATGTCCAAAGCTTCCAGAGGCTGTTACTTCCTGACCGACAAGATCCTGAAGCGAGTCGACGGTCCGGCCCACTGTGGATGCGTGCCGGCGAAGTTCCTCTCCCGCTGCCGCGCCTTCTTCTGCATTGGCTGCAATTTGCTGCGTTACGCGTTCCATCTGGCTTACAGCCTTCGCAATTTGCTCAATACCCCGTTCCTGTTCTTCGCTGCCCAGCCGAACTTCCTGCACAAGACTGCCCACTGCCTTCACAAGAGCATTTACACTCTCGCTCGCCCTCGCTACTTCGTCCAGCTTGTGCTTTCCGCTGGTGGCGCTCTGGATCGATTCTTCAATCAGCTGTGTCGTGTCCTTAGCCGCTTGTGCAGATCGCTGGGCAAGGTTACGCACCTCATCAGCAACCACTGCAAAGCCCATGCCTGCTTCACCCGCGCGCGCAGCCTCTACTGCTGCATTCAAAGCAAGGATGTTGGTTTGAAACGCAATCTCGTCAATCACCTTGATGATTTTCGAAATCTTGCCCGACGACGTGCTGATTTCGTTCATACTCGTTACCATCTCGCTCAACGCCCGATTCGCTTCTTCTACCTTGATGGCGGCTTCCTGCATTCGAGAGGCAGCCTGCTTCGAGTTGTCGGCATTACTCCGCGTCATCGAATGAATTTCTTCGGTAGATGCAGAAGTCTCCTCCAGTGAGGCTGCCTGATCGCTTGCAGACTTGCTCAGTGACATGCTGTAGCTGCCAACTTCTTGCGAAGTAGTCGTCAATTGCTGAGCGCTATCGCTCAGTTCCGCAACCGTATTGCGAAGTGTCTGCGTAAGTCGACGAACCATCCAGAAGACACCTGCTCCAACGGCAAACGCCACTAAATTCAGCACAAGAATGATCCAGAATCCTGCCGAACTGGTCGAGGCGGCACTTTGAGCCAATTGTTCAATTTGCCCGCTTTGAAACTCGGCCAACTTCTTCGCCGCTTCATTGAGACTCGAGAGTTGAGGTAACAATTTCTCATTGAGCAATGCAATCGCCAAGTCCATCTTCTGCTGCTCCATGAGCCCGCGTAATTCTTCATGCAATTGACGCGATCGATCAAAGCTCGTCATCAGGCTGGATGCATCCGCAGCGCCACCACTGTTTTTGACACCACTCGCGTATTCACCCCCCAAGCGAACGAAGTTCTCCTGGGAACGCGCAAACCGAGTGCGCATCGCGTCTGCCTGCTGCGTTTGCTGCAAAACCATCGCAAAGGCCAGTCCCCTCTCGGATGCAACCATTTCTGTTGCCTCTTGCCCGATCTTGCTTGCTACCTCCCGCATCCTTGCCTTGACCGTGATCGCCTCATTGAGGAGATCCCCAAGTCGATAGTTCACCGCCAACGCCCCTCCGCCCACGACCAGGGCCAGAGCCACCAGCAGTCCAACGCTGCCTGTCAGTTTCTTGCTTGCACTTGTTCGCATTACTTTCTTGCCAACCCCCGTGTTGTCTTTTCCAATCTTGGTCGTTTTCTAAATTTCGGCGTCCTATTGCTTGAACGTGAACTTCAGATTCGCTACCGCCGCCGCAGGTCTGCCATCTTCAGTAAACGGGCTGAACTTCCATTCCTTCATCGCTCTGACTACGGTCGACGAAAGCATCGGGTTGCCCGTAACAACCTTCACATCAGCAACATCGCCACTCTCCGAGATCTTTACTTCCACCTCAACCTCACCTTGAATCCGCATCTGTTTTGCCATCGGGTTATATTCTGGAATCGAACGCTTTATTGCACTCTTTACAGCGTCCGCATGACTCACCCTCAACTCGGCTGCCAGCGGCAGCGTTAGCAGGCCAAAGCCCCAAATCGCAATCTGAAATTTCATGATTTCCTCTCTTCGCTCTTTCCCCGTATTGGGTTCTCTCAGCCTTATCGGATCAATTTGAGCCAGTCTGCGAGAAAATCTAAATTGAAGAGTGGGCAAAGATTGAGCCCGCTTGAGACTGCAATTTGCGTTGCGGCCTTCGCAGCGCACGATCCAGCGCGGCTGGAATTTGGGTAAGGATTACGGATTCCTCAACGGCATTCGCCTTAACCGCCTCGCGGGGCATTCCGTACACAACACACGATGCTTCATCCTGCGCAATTGTCCATCCACCCGCATCTCGGATTCGTTTCATCCCCTGTGCTCCATCGCTACCCATGCCTGTGAGAATGATCGCCACCGCATCCGCTCCTGCGACTTGCGCCACCGATCCAAACAGCACATCAACGCTCGGTCGCTGATAACAAACCAGTGGGCCATCCTTGATCGCCACACAATAAGCGCCGCTACGCTTTTGCAGAAGCATATGAAAATTTCCCGGAGCAATCAACACCTTGCCCTCACAAACGATATCGCCCTCTTCCGCCTCCTTGACCTGCATCGGAAAGATCTTGTCCAGGCGCTGCGCGAAAGCTCGACTGAAACCGGCAGGAATGTGCTGTGCAATCACGAGGGGCGGGCAATCGGCCGATAACCCGGAAAGCAAAGTCTCAATCGCCAGCGTGCCGCCCGTAGAGGATCCAATCGCAACCAGATGCCGACAGGCTGAATTTTGCTGTGCGCTCCGCGCCGCATCCAATCCACTTCCCTCAGTGCTTGCCACCGGCCCAGCCTTGCCGCTAATCTTTCTGCGGACTGTCGCCGCCGCAGCCAGACGCACCTTGCCAGCGAGTTGAGCACTCAGCTCACCCACGGAATATGGGCCATGCGGCTTGCCAAGAACGTCAACTGCGCCAAGACTCAGCGCCTCAATCGTTGCCGCACAGCCCGCTTGTCCCAGAGAACTGATAATGATCACCGGCATCGGCTGGTAATGCATCACCCTCTTCAGAAAAATGAGTCCATTCATGCGCGGCATCTCGATGTCAAGGGTCAGCACATCGGGGCAGAGTTCGAGAATCTTGTCACGCGCCACAAATGGGTCCGCAGCTGTACCAACTACTTCAATATCAGGTTCTCCTGCAAGTGCATCAGTCAGTAGTCTGCGAACTACAGCCGAATCGTCCACGATCAACACTCGGATCGGAGTTCCAGGACTGCGGCTCGAAACCATCTAGTGTGCGCCCGTCTCTCGATCGAGTGAGAAGGCCAGACGAAGCAAACCGTCCTCCAGTTGCAGCAGCCTTACAATGTCGCCCTCAGCATCTTCGCCGTCACCGAGTGCCTCTGGGCTAGCAAGGCAAAAGATGGAATTTCTGTCGAGATGGCTCAGCATCGCTCCACAAACCATGTTCGTCAACTCCGCCATCACCGAAGAGCAATCTTCATCCTCCGTGCCCTCAAAGGTCTCGCCAAAAAAGCTGGTCGCCAAGTTGCGCGCAGCATCTTTTTCAAGCGACAAAGCTAGGCGGCCGGCACAAGCTCCGTGGAAATCAAGGTATGCTCCGATCCGCTCTTTCCGATCTGCGCCCAAGGGTTCTTGCGGCAATTCTTCCACCGAAGAAAAAAACATCGTCTCCAGTACTTCTGTGGCCGATGCAGCAAGTTGCCTTCTTAGTTGTTCTTGTTCAAAAACTAAACTCATCATCCCCTCCTTTTCCAGATGCATCTCCACCCACCAGCGCTCCTTCAGCTGTTACGCCAAGTACCGATTCGATTTCTTCCCGCAGTCGCTCCGGCGCAAACGGCTTCGTCACATAGCCTTTTGCCCCAAGACTTCGCAATCGGTCCATTCGCGACTCCGTCGCGTCTGTAGAAATCACTATGACCGGAATCGCCATCAAGTGCTCCAACTGGCGCATTTCCTTCACTAAAGTTTCGCCATCCATCTTCGGCATGTTGATGTCGGTAAGCACAACATCTACCCACTCACTCTCCAGTTGTGCGAGCGCCTCTTCTCCATTTCCCGCTTCCAGATATCGACCTACTCTGAAACCAGAGACTTCAATCACGCGACGGATAAAGCGCCGCATCGCAGGCGAATCATCCACTACCATTACGTCGAATGCCATAGAAGTAATTTCCTTTCTCCGTTTGTCTAGCCATCGATTGCGCCAGAGTTGCGGGAACCACTCCCGCCTGGAATCAGCTTTTTCATGAATTCACGCACAGCGCTGCAAGCCAAGCTCGCGAGCTTCCTCTCCTGCTTCCTGTAACAGCAGTTTCCCGGAGCCGACATCAAGCCGCAGGGTCCGCGATATGTTGCTCCCCACTTCTTCGGCATGAATCATGACACCGGCCTTCCAAAAGATTTTTTTCATCGCCAGATAATTGCGCTTGCCGATGTTGAAGACACCATCCCCATCCAGCACCTGCGCCCCACCGGCCACTCTTACAAGCAAACGCTTCTTGTCGGCCCCCAACTGGTATGCACTCTTGAATAGCAGAGGAATCCCTGTGTCGGCATAAAGAGCAGGATTGTCCTTGGCCTTCAAGGGGTCGCTTTGGGACTCCGGCAACATGAAATGCAACAGCCCTCCGACCCGGCTTACCGGATCCCAGATCGTGATGCCGATGCAGGACCCAAGCCCGTAAGTCACCAGCGTCTCTTCCTGTTTCGCGGATACTTTCAAATCGCCAACTCCGACTGCTAACATGCGCACCTCGCTCGCAAATCTTTCATTGCGCACTCCCCTCCAATTGCCCGGCCTTCTTGTAAACAGCTACCTGCACATGCTCGAGCGAATGAGTAATTCCATTCAGGCTCTCAGAGTGCCCAACATAGAGATATCCGCCCGGCTCAAGCTTTGCGGTCAGCGCCGTCACTACTCGTTCCTGCGTGGGGCGGTCGAAATAGATCATGATGTTACGCAAAAATATCAGCGGAAAAGGACCATCCGAGGGCAGGCTCTCCATCAGATTGATCCGCTCGAATCGAATCATGCCGCGCACCTGCGGACGAAAACGGAATTTCCCCGCCTGATCTCCCTTGCCACGCAGTAGATAACGGCTCCCCCACTCGGCTCCAAGGCTACCGAATCGCTCTTCGTCATACACGCCCGCTTCAGCTCTCTTCAAGACCTTGGTCGAAATGTCGCTTGCCTTCACTTTCGCCTGCCGGTATGCTGTTTCGCCTAGCGCCTCAATCAGAGTCACTGCAATTGAATATGGCTCTTCACCGCTCGAACTGGCAGCTGTCCAGATCGTGAATTGTTGGCGAGAACGAAGCTGCGGGAGAATCTTGCTTTTCAGAAAGTCGAAGTGTGCCGGTTCGCGAAAAAAACTCGTAAAGTTGGTCGTCAGTGCATCGATAACATCGAGTTCCAATTCGCCGCTCTTGTCCCGCTGTACTGCATCAAAATAGGCATCAGCCGATTTGTAGCCAAGCGCTCTAGCACGCTTCCACAGTCGCCCGGCAACCATCTCCTGCTTCCCGTCCTGCAGTTCAATTCCCGCAATCCGGTAGGCGTAGCCCTGCACTGCCTCAAATAGCTTGGGGCTGAGTCGTGTTCCTGGATGCTGGCTCTTTGTACTGTCTAGCATGCTTCCAGTAGGCTTTCCTTGATGCTCTCTGCCTTGCAGTTTCGGTCGTTATAAATGGCTTCGAGATCCAGAATGAGTCCCACTCGACCATCCCCGAGAATCGCTCCGCCAGCAACCCCAGGCGTGTTTTTCAAGCTGTCGCCGAGACTCTTGATCACCACTTCCTGCTTGCCGATAAATTCGTCGACCATCAGCACAAAGCGCTTGCCTTCCGTCTCGGCAACAATCAGCAGCGTCTGTAGTATTTCTTCGTTCCGCGGGCGCACTCCGAGCGATCGATAAAGTCGAATCAGTGGCATCAACTGGTTGCGCACCATCACCATTTCGCCGCGTCCCTGAACCGTCGAAACTTGACCTTCGCTTGGACGAAATATTTCGTGTACAGAGAAGATTGGCAGAATATATCGCTCTCGGCCCACTCCCACAACAAGCCCCTCAACGATGGCAAGAGTCAGGGGCAACTTCAGAAAAAAGGTCGTCCCCTTCCCAGGCGTTGAATGGATTTCGATCTTGCCTCGAAGTTTCAAAATTTGCTTTTTCACCACATCCATTCCGACGCCGCGCCCCGAAATGTCAGTGACCTTTTCTGCTGTCGAAAAGCCTGGCTCAAAAATTAACTGGAAGATCTCAGAATCGCTCAGATGCACAGCTTCTCCGATCAGACCCCGCTCCCTCGCTTTGCTGAGAATCTTCTCCTTGTTTAATCCCCTGCCGTCATCGACGATTTCGATCTGGATGTGATCCGCCTGACGGTAGGCCTTCAGCTGCACACTTCCGGACTGCGGCTTGCCGCCCTTGATCCGTTCCGCCGGAGTTTCAATGCCATGATCGATGGCGTTTCGCACCATGTGCATGATCGGATCAGACAGCTCTTCAACAATTGTCTTATCGAGCTGTGTGTCTTCGCCAAACAGCTCCACTTCTGCCATTTTTCCAGCCTTGCGCGAGGTATCCCGCACCAGCCGGTTCACACGCTGAAAGAGCGATCCAACTGGAATCAGTCGAGTCGCCATCGCCACCTTTTGAACTTCTTCAGTCACCCTTCGCAGTTGATTGAGATTGCGCTGCAGTCTCGTGTTCTTGGTGCCGCTTAGATCCGGGTCGAGCCGCACCATCGATTCGGCAATCACCATTTCTCCCACCATATCCAGAAGGTAATCGAGCTTTGCGGTGTCGACGCGAATCGCGTGCGTATCCGGCACAACTGCCTTCTTTGCCTTGCTGTCTATTGCAGTTACACTGGCCGCCGCAGTTACACTGGCCGTCGCTGCCGATGCAGGCTGCTGTGCTGCAGTCTCAAGCCCGAGTTCCATGACAGGTATTGCGCTTTGCGTTCTCGTATCCGCCACCACCAACGCCTCTTCATGCGTCAGTGCCTCGCTGTCATGCTCCCCACCAATTACCGCACGCACTCTTTTCAGCAGCGCTCCTGGGTCCTGCTCTGCGCCCGGATCCTGGGAATGCAGCTGCGCTTCAATCCGGGTGATCTCCCTCCCTACAAAATCAGCGCTCTCCAGCGTCAGGTCAATCAGGTTTGGCCGCATCACCAGTTGTCCGGTTCGAGCGAGATCGAGAATTGTTTCTACTTCGTGTGCAACGTCTTGCATCACGCCGAATTCAAGAAATCCAGCCAGCCCCTTAATCGTGTGAAAACTGCGAAATACCGCGTTCAACGTTTCGGGGTTCGCCGGTTCCTTTTCAAGTGCCAGGAGCCCGCCCTCAACGGTTTGCAGATGCTCCCGCGCTTCAAGTATGAAGTCCCCAACCAGTTCCGGGTCCTGGTTCAGCGCGTTCGAAGTGTTTTGCCTGGCCGCTACCGCTTCTACTACAGCACCCATACCAAAACTGCCGCTGCTCGCTGAAAGTATCTTCCGTAGCTGATCGAGTCCCTGCTCCATTTTCAGTCGACTCGCTTCGTCTTCCCAGTTGTTTCCCTCCGCGACGTTCCGCTGCGCTTCACAATGCAACTCAGATACCAGTTTCTGCGCATCGCCAGAAATTATAACTGCACTCAGTTGCGCAAGCGTCGCAACCGAATCCGCGTTTTCGCTCAACATAAATTGCGTCGCCGCTCTCTCAAGCAATGCTTCTAGTTCGGACGGATTCATTCCAGATTCTTCTTTCCAGTTCCTTTGATCTATGTGCCAACCACTCTGCCCAGCGGACTTTCTAGCTGAGAATCTTGCCCAGTTCCTTCAAGTCCTGGTGTGTCATCACGTGATCAATATCCAGAAGGATCTTCACTTTTCCCTTCACTTTGGCCATGCCAAGCAATCCGGTTGTAGAGACCTCCCCGCCGAAATCAGGAGTATCCTCAATATCAGATCCAACCAGATTCAAAACCTCACTCACCCCATCAACCACCGCCCCGATCATCATTGGCCCGGATTCCCCTTCCACTTCGGTCACAATGATGCAGGTTCGGGACGAATAGGCCGCTTCTTCCATTCCGAACTTGAGGCGTAAGTCCACAACCGGAATCACCTTGCCGCGCAAATTAATCACACCCTTGGTATGCGCTGGCGTGTGCGGCACCGCTGTGATTTCCTGGATGCCCATAATCTCTCTCACTTTGAGTACCTGAATCCCAAACTCTTCCGGGCCAAGGTGGAAGGCAAGGTACTTTCCTGCTCGCTCTTCCTTCATTTTGGTAGGGGCAGCTAAGACTGCTGTTGACATCGTGAGGTTCCTCGATTTTCTTTCTGAATGCCTTGCTTCGCATGGCTCGAGCGCTGCCAGCCTTGCACCCGTACGAACAAGCAGCCAACATCTCGCTTCTGTCGCCTTATCGGGACAGAAACAGAAAGTCTTAGAACCGTGCCTTGCGAAGTGAAAAGGAATGCCCAATGGCACAAAAAAAGAGCGACCTCGCTTGGGTCGCACTTTTTAAATTTGGTGCGGAGGAAGGGACTTGAACACTCACGGTGTTACCCGCTAG
>JBKJSR010000530.1:0-10112 GCA_046594355.1 Bryobacter sp. | reverse complement strand
CGCCGGCCCGACTGCCTCTCCCTTGCTCCGCCAGTCCCCCCGATGCGTCATGTGAACCACCGGCGTCACTGCCGCATGATCCAGAACGGTCGCCGTCTGCGCGACGGGATTCGCCTTCAAAGCCGCCTTCCCCAATTCCAGAATCAGTCGCGCCCGTTCCGCGTCCTCCGCTGCTGTCAGTGGAATATCCGCCTCTTTACCCTCGGCGTTTTCCTGCAGCCCAGCCACCGTCATCGCCGCTTCCAGTTGCGCCGCCAGCTTGCGCTGTGCCGGGCTTCGCGTTTCCACAGCGGCATCGAAAGCCGCCAGCACTTCTGCGCCAAAACGCTTCCGCACCGCATCGACTACGCGCTTGCGCGCAGCCTGATCAATCCGTTGAATCGCTCCCTTCAACTCCTCCACCTGCAACCAGTTCGGGTAGCCCGACTTGAAGCCGAAGATGGAAAACTGGCTGACGACCGGAATCTCCCGTTCCTCGCTACCCGCGAAGATCGCCATCATGCTGTGATAATCCTTCTGCGTGATGGGATCGAATTTGTGATTGTGGCAACGCGCACAACCCATCGTGAGCCCGAAAAACGCCTCTCCCGTCGTGTCCACAACATCGGTGAGCCATTCATACCGGACTTGGCCTCCAAACAAGGCTGCCTCGTGATATGCCGGTCCGATCGTATACATTCCCGTAGCGATCCTTGCGTTCAGATTCTTCAGCTTGCTCGGCGAAATCTTGAAGCCTCCATCGAGATCGAGGTCGTCCGGATAAAGCTCATCCCCCGCCACTTGTTCTTTCACAAACCGGTCGTAAGGCTTGTCCTCGTTCAGGCTCTGAATCACATAATCCCGGTAGCGCCAGGCATTGGGAAAATAGACGTCCGTCTCAAATCCCCCGGTGTCCGCATAGCGCACTACGTCCAGCCAGTGCCGCCCCCATCGCTCTCCATAGCGGGGAGAAGCCAGCAGGCGATCCACCACTTTTTCGTAGGCATCGGCAGTCGGGTCCGCTTCAAACAAATCGAGTTCTTCCGGGCTCGGCACCAGTCCCAGCAGGTCGAAGCTCAATCGCCTCAGCAAGGTCCTTCGGTCAGCTTTACCGACCGGTTGAAGCTTCTGCTCCTTCAGCTTCGCCAATACAAAAGCATCAATCGGGTTCGCCCCTGACACAGGCACCGCCGGTCGCTTCAGCTTCTGAAAAGACCACCAGGTGGGCTGCGCTGTGATCGCCGCTTCACTCCATTGGGCACCCGCATCGATCCACGCTCCCAGCGTCGCCACCTCGGTCTCATTCAATGCCTTCTTGCCCGGTGGCATCGCGAGCGGCCCCTTGCGCATGACCGCTTGGTACAGCAAGCTTTCCGCCGCCTTACCCGGCACCACTGCCGCACCCCGTCCCCCTCCCTTCAGCATTGATTCGCGCTCGCGCAGATCGAGACCACCCAGCTTCGCCGCCCCATGGCACGACACGCACTGCTCCGCCAGGATCTTTCGGGCCGCTTCATCGTTGGCCATTCCGATTACGGTCCACATCGCTACCATCCACACAGTCCGCATATGCATCATAACTATCCCATTTCTAACCTTTCGGCAAGCCCGTACGCCATTCCCGCAAATTCTTCTCCAGCCATTTCCCGTCCTGATCCTCATGACACGACAGGCAGGCGTTCGGGCTTTCCAGTCTGCCGAAACGCAATGTCGGCCCGGCCTGCGGACGGTCGTCGATCTGATGGCTGCGGGCCGCAAACAACAAGCTGTTCATGATCTTTGGCATGTGGCAATTGACGCATCGGCTCGCCTCTCCTCCGGCGTGCCGCGTATGTCCGTTGGCTGCATACTTCGCCGGATGACACTGCAGACACATCTGATTCGAGTCCGCCTCGTGCTTCAACGAAGTGGGATTCCCGCCCGGATTCGCCGGGTGCGGATCATGGCAATTTCCGCAATGCGCCTCACCCTTCTTAAAACACGCCGACCGTTCAAATGCCTCCACGATAAAAGTCGTTTCCCGAAAGCGTCCATCGCGATAAAACGCCTTCCGCGAAAACTCCGCATAGGGACGCCGCTCATAACGGGGCGGAAAAGCATTAGGCTCCCGAATCGCCGACTGCGCATGACACTGGGCACACACTTCGACATATCCCCGGTGATCCATTTTTTTAAAACTCCACCGCGCCGCGCCTCCCTTTACATGCGCCGCCGCAGGCCCGTGACACATTTCACAATTTACGCCCGGCTCAAGAAATCCTTTCGTCTCCAACTGGCTCGTATGACACGGCGCACAGTTCTTTTGATAGGAGGTCGCTTCACGCATCTGGTGAAAGTTCCCAATCTCAGTCCGCGCCGAATCATCTGGATCGATCATCCGCCAGTAATTGATCCACTCGCCCCTCAGCCGGTTGTACTGCACTGGCAGCACGTGCAATTCTCCACTCGCAGACTTGGTCGCATAAGCCTGTTGCCACTTCGACCCAATCGTATATTCCACCCGAAAGCGATCCCACAAGCCACCTTCCCGGCGCAGATCCACAAAGTACTTTCCTCCGTCAATCACTCCTCTGGCCGGCGCATTCCCGTCCTCGCCAAAATCCACCAGACGCGCGAAATCCCCAATCACCCCCTGAGCTTCCGCCTTTTGCAGCATCTTCGCCATGCCCGTCCGGCGCCAACTCTCCCACTGTGCCCGATGGCAGGGCTGACACGATCCACTGCCCGCATAATCGGCACGGGCATCCCGCGCCAGTTTCACACCCGCTACCGGACTTTCTCCCAACACCTGTTGCGCAACCCCACTCAGCCGCGCCCGCACCTCACGCCATTCCCGCTCGGGTATTCCTTCTGGTGGACGAAATTGACGCAGGTATTCCAGCGTCTCCCGAGCCCGCTCCCGGGCCGCCTCCTTTTCTCCACGGTTGGCCAACACTGCCGCCAGCGTACCCGTCAACAGCGGATTCTCGGGGTAGAGCCGCAACGACTCCCGCGCATAATACAAACCGGTCGGATCGTCTGCCAGATCGAAACTCGCCCGTGCTCCTGCTTCATAGACTTGTGCCAACAACCACGAGTCTGGAAACTTCTTCAAAAACTCGCTGACCCGCGTCCGCCTCGCTACCGGTTCCGCTTCCCGATACAGCCCCTGAAACGCCTTGCGCTCTTCGGCGTTCTCCACTTGATCTAGAAGTGTCTTTCCACTCGCACTTCCACGTTTGAGCGCAACATCGAAGTCTTGCGCAAACAGGACGAAACTTAGCAGATACAGCTTCATGGATTCTCTTCTCGTTCCGCCAAATTATTTCAGACTTTTCGTTTGAAGTCGACATGCATCTGATATAGACTGCATCTAAGATATTGGGTGGCTTCATCAGCATTCATTGCCATCCTGTCCACGTCCATTTTGGAAGGCGACAAAAAATGATTAGAAGTATCTGGCTCGTTCTTGCCCTCAGTCTTCTTGGTGCAACAGTGGCATTCCCCCAGGCATCCAGCGCAACGATTAATGGAACTCTTCGCGACTCAACGGGTAGCGTAATCCCCGGTGCCGCGTTGGTTCTGCGTAATCCGGCCACCTCGATTGAAAGCCGCACGCAAAGCAATGAATCTGGCTATTACGCCTTGCTGAACATTCTTCCAGGGCAGTACACGCTGGAAGTTTCAAAGGCGGGTTTCCGTACGAACCGTCTCAGCCAGTTCACGCTGGCGGTCAACCAGACGGCCACCATCGACGTGATCATGGAAGTCGGCTCTGTAGATCAGTCCATCACCGTAGATGCGGTCGGCGCGGAAGTCCAGGCATCCACTGCGGAAATTGGTGCCGTCGTCGCACGGCAACAGGTTGTCGATCTACCGCTGAACGGCCGCAACTTCACGCAGTTACTCTCCCTAACCCCGGGCGTCGCCCCGGTCAGCGTCTCGCAGAATACGGGTTCCGGCTTCGCCCACCCGGGCATCGGCGCCTTCATCTTTCCGGCCATCAACGGTCAAACCAACCGTTCCAACTTCTGGACTCTCGACGGCATCACCAACCAGGGACTGATGCTTTCCACTCCCGCCGTCAATCCGATCATCGATGCCATTGCCGAGTTCAAAGTGCAGTCGCACAATGACCAGGCCGAATTCGGCGGCGTCCTGGGAGGAGTCATCAACGTGGCCACCCAGAACGGCACCAACCAACTGCACGGATCTGCATGGGAATATGTCCGCAATAGCGAGTTCGATGCCCGCAACACCTTTCTGCCGGCCGTAACCCCCTTCCGTCAAAACCAGTTCGGTGCCGCTGTCGGCGGCCCGGTTGTGATCCCCAAACTCTTCAATGGCCGCAACTCCACCTTTTTCCACGGCGCATACCAGGGCTGGCGCTTCCGCCGGGCCAACAACGCATTGTTCCGTGTGCCAACGGCGGCGAATCTTGGTGGAGACCTGAGTGACGAAGCCCGTCAAATTTTCGATCCCTTTACCTCACGCGCCAATCCTGTCGGCGTCGGCTTCATTCGTGATCCTTTCGCAGGCAACCGCATTCCGGCCAGCCGCATCAGCCCCGGTAACCTGCTCTATGCCCGCACCACTTTCCCGCTTGGCGGCGCACCCATCACTGCCGATCGCAACGCGATCGATCCCTCCGCTTTCAGTCAGAATCAGGAAGAATACTCCTTCCGCGTCGATCGGGTCCTCGGCCCCAAAGACAACGTCTTCTTCCGCTTGAGCCACTCCATGCTCGATCAGACGGCTTCCGGTGGCCGCCCCATCCTCGCCAGCTTCCGTGAATTCAACGCCATCAACATTGGTACCAGTTGGGTTCACACCTTCAGCCCCTCCACGATCTTGCAAGTTCAATTCGGACGTCTCGAAAATGTCGACAATAGCGGCACCCGCTTCCGCAGTCTTCCCGCTAACTTCGTCAGAGACGTCGGCTACAATCCTGTCTTCTGCTGTAACTTCCTCGATGGCCAGACTCTCGTACCCGCCCTCAACATCGATGGCTGGGTAGGCGGAGCGGAGAGCCGTTCGTTCAACCGACCCTCCGATGTCTGGCAATACAAAGCATCGATCACCAAAATCAAGGGCAATCACCAGCTCAAAATGGGTGGCGAGTGGAACAACATGGACTTCCTCGGTTCCCCCAGAAATGCCAGTGCCACCTATCGCCCCTTGCAGACTGCCAATCCCCAGAATCCCGGTACTACCGGCAGCCAGCTCGCCAGTTTCCTGCTTGATGTTCCAGACGCCGCAGGTTTCCGCAATCGCTCCACAACGGTGCGCCGCGGCGGCCATATGGCCTTCTTCTTTCAGGATCAGTGGAAGTTTTCTTCAAAGCTCACCGTCAACCTCGGCTTCCGCTACGACAAAACTTTCATTCCTCCACTCGGAGAGGAGGGCAACGAAAATATCTTCACCGGTGCCTATGACATGCAGCGCGGTGTCTATCTCGTCCAGAAAATGCCCGGCTCCTGCGAAGAACTCAAGAAAGCTCCCTGCGTTCCCGGTGGCAAACTTCCCGCCAACGTCGAAGTTGAGCCGCGCGGCAAGATTTACCACAACGTCAACGACAACTGGCAACCCCGCGTCGGCTTCGCATACCGCCTCGGCCAGCGCACTGCGATCCGTTCTTCGTTCGGCATCTTTTTTGACAACTATGCCGCCGTCGTTCAGACCGCGCAGAACTACTCGGCTCAGTGGCCCAGCGTCGGCGAACAGTTGCAGGAAAACCTCAACAATCCTACAGCCGCTCAGCCTACGCCTACTTTCGTAGGCCGCAACCCCTTCCCTTCCGGCGCACTTCCCGAAGCCACGCCCTTCAATCAAGTGCAGTGGTATATGGATCCCCGCGCCAAAAATCCTTACTCTCTCCAGTGGAACTTCGGTGTCCAGCACCAGATCAATTCCGACACCGTAGTTACCGTCAACTACGTCGGCTCCGGTTCCCGTCGTCTCGACATCGGCGGCTTCTATAACGTAGCCACCACTCCCGGCCCGGGCAACTTCCGCGAACGCTCCCCCTTCCCGTACATCCGTCCCACTTACTATGACCGGAGCTGGGGCCGGGGCAACTATCACAGCCTCCAGTTCCTGCTCGACAAAAAGTACAAAAACGGCTTTGCTTACATGGTCAACTACACGTATTCGAAGTCCATTGACATCGCCTGCTCCGGCTGGTACGGCGTCGAAGGCTGCTCGGTTCAGAACCCCTATACCTTCAACAACGACCGCAGCGTCTCCGGCTTCGACCTCACGCATGTTGCCACGATGAACTTCGTTTACGAACTGCCCTTCGGCAAAGGCAAGCGCTTCCAGACCGGCAACTCCGTCGGCGACTACATCCTCGGTGGTTGGCGCACCAACGGCATCATCCGCCTCAGTTCGGGCCAGCCCTACAATCTCCAGATCAACGGAGACTTGGCCAACACAGGCAACTCCAATTACCTGCGCCTCAACTTTCTCGGCAATCCCAAGCGGGACAACCCCACAACGGGTCAATGGTTCGACACCAGCAAAGTGTCCGCGCCCGCACCCTTCACGTTCGGCAACTCCGGCCGCTTCCGCATGCGCTCGGATGGCTGGGAGAATTTCGATCTCTCCGTCTTCCGTGAATTCCCGCTGGGTTTCCTCGGCGAGGGGCGTCGCTTTGAACTCCGCGTCGAAGGCTTTAACATGTTTAACCACCCGGTCTACTCTCCACCCAATGCCAACTTGTCCAACGGTGCATTGTTCGGGCGGGTGACTGGCACGGCCAACCAGCCGCGTCAGCTCCAGCTTGGTGGTAGATTCGTGTTTTGATGCCCATCTGGATTTTCCTGCTGGCCTCGTCGGCCTTCGCCCAAAGTGTTTGCCAGGGGCCGGCAGATCTCCAACTCCAACTCAAGACCAAACCCGCCGCGAGCACCCACAACGCTCTCGGCGGGTTTTTCCTTTCCCGCAAGCTCCACGATTGCGCCATCGCATCCTTTCGTGAGGCGCTCCGCCTCGACCCGCGCTTCTACCCCGCCCAGCTTTCGCTCGGCAATTTGCTCATCGAGACCAACCAACTCGCCGGGGCGCAAAATCAGTTCCGCGCCATCCTCGCTGCCCAACCCCAAAACACTCTCGCGCTGCGCAGCCTAGCCCGCGCCCTCATCCTCGATTCCCAATTCACGGCCGCCACCGTTTACCTCGAACAGGCCCTCACACTCGAACCACGGGAACTCGGCCACTTTCTCGCCCTCGGCTACGTCCACATCGAATCCCGCAATTACCTCAAGGCCCTCGACATCCTCGAACGCGCCCGCAATCTCCAGCCCTCCGCCGATGCGGTTCATTTCAACCTCGGCCGCGCCCTTGCCGGTCTGGAGCGCTTTGAAGAAGCCTCCGTTTCTTTTTCCGAAGCCTTGCGCCTCAACCCTGCGAGCGGTGATGCCCGCCTCTCCCTCGCCCGCGCTCTCGTCGCAAATCGCGACTACGAACGCGCCCTGCCGATCCTCGCCGCCTACCGCGGCCCGGAGCAATTCGAGCCTGCCTATCTCAGCGGCCTCGCCCTCCGCAACCTTGATCGGCTTCGAGAGGCCAAAGCCGCCTTCGCCCAAGCCGTCGCCATTGACCCCCCTCATCCCGATGCCAGCTATCAGTTGGGCTTCGTACTTGCCCGCCTTGGCGACTATTCCGCTGCCCGCACTCATCTCGAACACGCCCGATCGCTCAACCCTCAGTCTTCCGATGTCCGCTTCCAGCTCGCCTCCGTCTACCGCAACTTGAACGAACCCACACTTGCCGCCGCCGAGCTCGCCGCCGTCCAGCAGCTCAAGCAAAAAGCCGTCGGCTCGGAAGTCGCGAGCACCACCGCCGACCGGGCCAACACGGAACTCCTTGAGGGAGATCCCAGCCGCGCAGTCGCCACCTACACAGAAGCCCTCAAGCTCGATCCAGACAATGCCAGAACTCATTACAACCTGGCTCTGGCCCACGCCCGTCTCAACAATTCCACCGCCGAGCGGCGCTCCCTCGATCGGGCTCTGGCCCTCGACCCCGGCTTCGCCGCCGCACACCATCGCTCGGGCCTCCTGCTCCTCAATGCCGGCCAGCTTCCCGCTGCCGAAACCGCTCTCCGCCGCGCCATCGAATTCAATCCCCAATTCGCCGCCGCCCATTCCGATCTCGGCGTTCTTCTCGGTCGGCAGTCGAGATTCACCGAAGCGGAACAATACTTCCGCCTCGCTACCGAACTCGATCCCAGTTCAGGCTTCGCCTTCCTCAACCTCGGCCTGATGCGCGCCAGCCAGCAGCGCTTCGCCGACGCTTACCGCGACATCGCCCAGGCCCTCCGCCTCCTCCCCTCCAACCCTCGCGTCATGAGCTCACTCGGCATGGTTGCCGCCCGCATCAATCGCTGGAAAGAAGCACTCGCGCTCTTTGCCAAGGTTGTCGATCTCGAACCGCAATCCGCCGAAGCGCACCTCAACTTCGGCATCGCCCTGGCCGATCAATTCGATCTTCCCGCCGCCGCCTCCTCCTTCTCTGAAGCCGTCCGCCTCGCCCCGCAAAACGCCGCCGCGCAGTATAACTTCGGTCGTGCCCAATTCGATCTCCGCCAATATGAGGCAGCCCAAACTCATCTCGAATTGGCCCTCCAACTCGATCCCCAATCCGATCCCGCCCTTTACCTCCTGGCTCTCACGCACAAGAGCCTCGACCGTCCAAGGCAATCCGCCGCCCTGCTTGATCGGCTCCTCAGCCGCAAGCCGAAAGATCAGGACGCTCTATTTCTTTTAGGGCAAACCTGTATTCAGCTCGGCGACCACCCGCGCGCCATTGCGGCTTGGCGGCAACTCGTGCAACTCAACCCCGAACACAACGAAGCTCTCTACGCGCTCTCTCGCAATCTTCAGGCGACCAACCCAGACTTGGCAGCGAGCTATCGCCAAAAGCTCGCCGCCCTCCAGCAATCCCGCCAGGTCGCCGAGCAAGCCGAATCGCTAGGCAACTTCGGTCTCAGCGCCGCCGCCTCGCACGATTGGCCTCGCGCCATCGAGCGCATCAATGAAGCGGTCGCCGTCTGCGGAGACTGCCGCGCCCGCGCCGATCTCTTCAAAAACCTCGGCCTCACCTACGCCCGCTCGGGCGACCTCGAAAACGCCGAACTCGCCCTCCGCCAAGCCCGCGAATTGAAGCTGGGAGACATTGAAATCGTGCGCACCCTCGAGATGCTCCGCTTTCGTGCTCTCCGCCCGACCGCCCCGCAGCCGAAGCGTTAGCGCAACTTCTGACAGAGTACATCTGCCTTGGAGGCCGGGATCTGGTCTGGCAATCCACCTTCGCCCTGCAAATTGGCCGCTCGACGCAGCGGCGCTGGCGGAACTCTCGGCGGTCTCGAAGATTCGTATGCCACTGCCGTAGGCATGGCGCACCAGCCTCGTAAACTGGTCTTGCCCCGGTTCGCGTTGAGTTCGCCCGCCCATCGTGCCGACTCATCGTGCCGGTGACAATCCCAAGCCGGGCAACTAGGATGAGGAAGGAGGTTTTCGCGAATGCTCATCCCCTTTCAGGATTTTGTTGGACGTTATCCCGCACTCGGGGCGTCGAAACGAATCGGTGTCGCGGTGAGCGGTGGCGGAGACTCGGTAGCTCTTGCGCGCCTTGCGCATCAGGCGCAAAACCTTTACGGATGGTCGCTAACGCTTCTGCATATGAATTATGGTTTGCGGGGCGTGGAGAGCGACGCAGATGCCGACTATGTGATCCAGTTGGGCCGGGAATTAGGCTGCGCGGTGCTCGTCGAGCGGGTCGAGCCGGATGGACACGCCGAGGAGGAATTGCGCCGCTTGCGCTATGAATGGTTTGCCACTTGCGATGTGGATACCATCCTGACCGGACATACTCTCGACGATCAGGCAGAGACTGTCTTGTTCCGTCTGGTGCGTGGAACCGGGCCGGGCGGATTAGCTGGCGTACTGCCCTTTTCGAGCGAACGGATCTATCGCCCACTCCTCGCATTGCGGCGCGATGAGATTCGCGACTGGCTGCGGGCCAACCGCTTTCCATGGCGCGAGGACTCTTCCAACCTCGACTTGACATACCGGCGCAACTGGCTTCGCCACGATTTATTGCCCTTGCTGCGCCGCGAGTTGAATCCGGAAGCCGACCGGGCCTTGGCCCAC
>JBKJSR010000378.1:0-9270 GCA_046594355.1 Bryobacter sp. | reverse complement strand
TATTGCCGAGAGGATGGCGATCAGGCTGAGCAGGGCTGTCGCGACGATGAGCCAGAGGGAGAGGCCGTCGGCACCGATCGAGAAATGGATGGGCGGGTAGGGGATCCAGTCGAGTTGGGTTGCCTGGGAAATGCGCGTGGGGTTTTGGGCGATCTCGGGGATCATTGCAAGCGATGCGAGAAAGGCGACGCCGGAGGTGGCGAGCGCGGTGATGAAGGCGCTTTGCCTTGTGCGGCGGAAGAGAGTGATGCAGGCGAAGAAGCCGGCGAAGGGGAGCAACAGAGCGAGTGCGAGGTACATTAGCGTGTGCCTCCGCTCGAAGCCATGACACCCAGGAAGATGACGACACCGAGGAGGATGTAGACCGCGTAACTACGGATGTTGCCGCCTTGGAGCAGACGGAATGCGCCGCCAAACCAGCGCGAGACGGCGACGGTAGAATTGACGCCACCTTCGATGACGAGTTCTTCGACACCGTGCAGCAGGACGGCGCGAGAGCCATGTTCGATGGGGTGAACGATGGCGGCGTCGTAGGCTTCATCTACATAGAATTTGTTGGCGATGGCGCGATAGACGCCGCCGAGGCTGGTTGCGTATTTATCGGCGGAGCCGGGGTTGAGCACGTAGACGTAATAGGCAGTGGCGATGCCGCCGAGAGAGACGGCAAGCGAGATCAGGATGAGATTGAGGTCGTGGAGTTGGGCATGCTCGGGGTAGAGGGGCGCGAGCCAATCCATGACTGGAAGGTAACCACCGGCGATGCTAAGCAAAGCGAGGATCACGAGGGGCATGTACATGATGGCGGGCGACTCGTGCGGGTGGGCCTTGCCACGGTAGGTGCCGAAAAAGCAGAGGAAGATCGCACGGAAGACGTAGAAGGCAGTGAGGCCGGCAGTGGCGACGCCGACCCAGTACATCCAGGGGGAGTGGGCGTGGGCGGCGAGGAGAATTTCGTCCTTGGAGTGGAAGCCGGCGAAGGGCCAGACACCGGCGATGGCGATGGCTCCGATCATGAGGGTCCAGTAAGTGGTCGGGATTTTGGAGCGGAGACCACCCATATTATTGAGGTCCTGCTCGCCGTGGAGGGCGTGAATTACACTGCCTGCGCCGAGGAAGAGTAGCGCCTTGAAGAAGGCGTGAGTGACCACGTGAAAGATGCCGGCGGAGAATGCGCCAACGCCGAGAGCGACGAACATGTAGCCGAGTTGCGAAACGGTTGAGTAGGCGAAGACCTTCTTGATGTCGTTTTGCGCGGTGCCGATGAGGGCGGCGACGACGGCGGTGATCAGGCCGACGATGGCGACCACTTCCATCGCAATGGGTGCGCGGAGGAAGATCTCACTGGAGCGGGCGACGACATAAACGCCGGCCGTGACCATGGTGGCGGCGTGGATGAGGGCCGAGACGGGAGTGGGACCAGCCATGGCATCGGGAAGCCAGACGTAGAGCGGGAATTGAGCGGATTTGCCGGCGGCACCAACCAGGAGGAGCAACGCAATTGTGGTGAGCATACCGCCGCTCGCTTCAGTGGGAAGTTTTTTTGCGGCGTTGAAGACCTGGGTCATGTCGAGGGAACCGAAGTGGACGACCATGAGGAGCATGGCGAGCGAGAAGCCGAAGTCGCCGATGCGGTTGACGATGAAGGCTTTCTTCGCGGCGTCGCCTGCGTATTTTTCGACGAAGTAGAAACCGATGAGCAGGTAGGAGCACAAGCCGACGCCTTCCCAGCCGACAAAGAGCAGCAGGAAGTTTTGCGCGAGCACGAGAATCAGCATGAAGAACATGAACAGATTCAGGTAGGCGAAGAAGCGCCAGAAGCCTTCTTCGCGGTCCATGTAGCCGACGGCGTAGACGTGGATCAGCGCACCGACACCGGTGACGACAAGCAGCATGATGGAGGAGAGGCGGTCGATCGACAGGTCGAAGCCAATCTTGAGTTCGCCGGAGGATATCCAGGTGAAGTAGCGCTCGATGTGCGGCGTTTCCAACTGCCCGAGTTCGCCTAAAACGCGGAAGACCCAGAGGAAGGAGAGTACGACGGAGCCGATGGCGATGCCGGAGACGACGGGCTTTGTGAGGCGGCGTCCCAGGGTGCCGTTGATCAGAGCGCCCAGTAGTGGGAAGAAAAGGATGAGCCAGAGTTGCAGGTCAGGTTGGTTGGGCATTAGTGTTTCAGCGAGCTGACCTCGTCGATGGAAAGAGTTTTGCGGTTTTTGAAGACCGTAAGGATGATGGCGAGCCCGACGGCGGCTTCGGCTGCGGCAACGACCATCACAAAGAAGGTGAAGATCTGGCCGTCGATCTGACGGAGCTGATAGGAGAAGGCGACAAAGCTGAGGTTGACCGCGTTGAGCATGAGCTCAATCGACATGAAGACCGTGATGATGTTGCGGCGGAAGAGAAAGCCGGCCACGCCGAGGGTAAACAGGATGGCGCTCAGGATGAGGTACCAGGACATGGGGACGGCGTTGAGTTGGGGCATTAGTCGATCTCCTTGCGGGCAAGTACGATTGCGCCGAGGATGGCGATGAGTACGAGGACACTGGTGACTTCAAAGGGCAGCAGATATTTGGTGAAGAGGCTGCGGCCGATTTCTTTTGCGCCCGTGTTGAAGGCACCGAAAGTGACGAAGCCCATTGCGGGGGCCATGCGCTGGAGCAGATAGGCGAGCAGACCGAGAAATACCGTGAGCAAGGGGATGCCAAGGAGGCGCGAGGGCCAGGAGAGGCCGGTGGAGGTTTCCGATCCGGCGTTGAGCAGCATGATGACGAAGACGAAGAGCACCATGATGGCTCCGGCGTAGACGATCATTTGAACGGCGGCGATGAATTCCGCACCGAGCAGGAGATAGAGCACGGCGAGCGAGCCCATGACACCGATCAGCGAAAGCGCGCTGCCGATGGGGTGTTTTTGCACGACGAGCGAGATACCACAAGCCACGGCGAGGGCGGCGAAGATGAGGAAGAGGATGAGGTCCATGGCGCTAGTGTTTCGGCCCTTCGAGAGCGACGGCAAATGCGGTGATCAGCAGGTTGAGGATCGCAAAGGGAAAGAGGAACTTCCAGGTGAAGTTCATGAGCTGGTCGTAACGGAAGCGGGGCAGTGTGCCTCGCACCCAGATGAAGATAAAGAGCAGGGTGCCAGTCTTGGCGACGAACCAGAAAAGGGGCATCAGGATGGGTTTGAGAACCGGGACCAGAAATATCAGGGCGAGACCGCCGAAGATGACGCCAGCCGCAGGCAGAGTGAGCTTATCCCAGGGGCGGCCTTTCACCGGTTGCATGAGGCCGTGATAAAGCAGCATGCCGGAAGCGGCGAGGAGTAACAGGACAGGGACTAAATCGCTACCGTATTCTGCGGGCCAGAGCGGGTGCCAGCCGCCGAGGAAGAGGACTGTGCCGATGCAGGTGACGGTGACCATATTCGCGTATTCGGCCATGAAGAAAGCGGCGAAGTTGAGCGAACTGTATTCGGTGTGGAAGCCGCCGACGAGTTCGTTTTCGGCTTCGGGCAAATCGAAGGGAACGCGGTTGGTTTCCGCGAAGGCGCTGACGAGGAAAATAAAAAAGCTGAAGAACTGCGGGAAAGGCAGTTGGAAGATGGTCCAGCGGGGGATGACGCCGAGGTAGAAGCCGGCCTGTTCGTTGACGATCGTACGGAGCGAAAGGTCGTTGAGGAGCAGGAGCGGTGTGACGAGGGCGATGGCCATCGGGAGTTCGTAGCTGATCATCTGGGCGGAGCTGCGGAGGCCGCCGAGGAGCGAGTATTTGTTGTTTGAAGCCCAGCCGCCGAGGGCGACTCCGTAGACGCCGACGCTCGAGATGGCGAGGACGAAGAGGACGCCGATGTTGAGGTCTGCCAAACCGAGGTCGGTGCGGACTCCGAAGATTTCCACGCTCGGGCCAAAGGGGATGACGGCGATTGAAATCAAGGCGAAGAAAACTGCGAGGAAAGGCGCGAGGACGTAGAAGAAGAGACTGACGTGGGAAGGCACGAAACCTTCTTTGGTCATCAGTTTGATGACGTCGGCGAGCGGCTGTAGAAGGCCGTGGGGACCGACGCGATAAGGCCCGATGCGGAGCTGGATGTGGGCGAGGACTTTGCGTTCAATCCACTGGAGGTAGGCTAGCGTCGTGAGCAGGGCTGCGGCGACGATGCCCGTTTTGATGAGGCTGACGAGAAAGAAGTTCATCGTTTGTAGAGTGCGCCCGGGAATTCAGGAACGCTAGTGAGTAGCTTGGAGTGCCGGCCAAGCGAGCCGGATGTGAACAACGTGTCGCCTGCGGAACGGATTTCGTCTATGAGGACTTCCACCGGGACACGACCGTTGACTGGGGTGGTCGAAGCCGCGCCGCCCGTGATGAGGATTGGCAAAGGAACATTATAGCCCCGCACAGTTTTGTGGATCTCCTTAAAAACGATGTCGTGGGACCAGACGCCGATTTCGGCGGCGATTCCCATCTCTTTGGCGATGAGGCCCAGGATCTCGAGATCGGCCTTGGTGCCCATGGTGCGGACTGCGGCTTTGAGGCGCTGGACTTGGCCGGTGACGTTGGTGACGGTGCCGTTTTTTTCGTAAGCGGAGGCCGAGGGAAAGACGACATCGGCGCGGGCAGAGGTTTCGTCGAGGAACATGGTGTGGGCGACGACGAAGGCTTTTTTCGAAGCGAGAGTTTTGTACCGCAGCGGGTTGGCACCGACGACCCAGAGGACGTCGAGATCGGGGCTAGCGAGCATTTGCGCTTCCGACAGGCCAGGGTACGGATCGGGTTCGAAGCCGGGCAGCAGGTTGGGCATCGCGCCCATATCCATCGCTCCGCGTGAATTGGAGTAATCGACGAGACAGACATACTTGACGGGGATGCCGAGTGAGCCGGCCCAGGCGACAAGATCGCGGACGCGCTGGCCCTTGATTGCATCGCCGAACAGAATGACGAGTTCTTTTTCTGCCTTGAGTTTTTCTGTGAACTGCTCGAGCGCTTCGAATTCCGCGCCCACGGGTACGGTGATGGAGGAAGCGGAGTAATTCGCTTCGCGCACCGGGCCCGGAGCGACCGTATAGATCTTCGACTGGAAGTGGCGAACGGCGGCGCGCAACTGGAAGGCAAGGAAGGGATGCTGTTGCGAAAGATCGGAACCGATGACGAGCGAGGCCCTCGATTTGTAAAGATCATCGGCGGTAGCAAGACTTTCCAGTTGACCCGAGACGGCATCGAGCAGAGTGACGAAATCGCCCGAGCGCGAGTGATCGATATTCGATGTCTTGAGGCCGGCGCGGGTAAACTTCTGCAGATAGAAAAGTTCTTCGTTCGAGAGGCGGGTGTCGGCGATGACGCCGAAATTGCCGCTAGCGGCTTGGGTGGACTTGAACTTTTCGGCGACAAAGCCGAGGGCCTTGGACCAGGAGACGGCTTCGAGTTTGCCGTCGATGCGGATCATGGGCGAAGTGACGCGGTCTTCGTGAGCGTTGAAGTCGAAGGCGTAACGGCCTTTTACGCAGAGGAATTCGCCGTTGATCCCGGAGCGGTCGCGATTGTTGCCGCGAACGATTTCGTCATTGCGGACACCGAGGGTTGTCTTGCAGCCACTCGAACAATGAGTGCAGACGGTGCCGACATGCTGCATCTCCCAAGGGCGGGTTTTGTAGCGATAGGTGTTGGAGGTGAGAGCGCCGACGGGGCAGATGTCGATGCAGGCGCCGCACTCATCGCAATCGAGGTGATCGCCCATGTTGGGGATGATTTCGGAGTAGACGCCACGATTGGCGACGCCAAGCGCGCCCACACCCATGCCTTCGTTGCAGGCGCGAACGCAGCGGTAGCAGAGGATACAACGGGCGGGATCGTAAAACACGACGGGAGACCATTGGCGCTCGGGCTCGTGATTCTTGATTTCGGTGAAGCGCGATTCGCCGGCACCGTAGCGGAAGACCATGTCCTGGAGTTCGCACTCGCCGCCCTTGTCGCAAACGGGGCAATCGAGGGGGTGGTTGGTGAGGAGGAACTCAAGGGTGCCCTTGCGGGCTTTGGCGAGCTGTTCGGTTTCGCTGCGGACGATCATGCCTTCCATCACCGGAAGGGTGCAGGCGGTCTGGAGCTTGGGCATCTTTTCGACTTCAACGAGACACATGCGGCAGGCGGCCTGCAGCGAGTAGCCTTCGTAATAGCAGAAAGCGGGAATTTCGATGCCAGCGCGTTTGCAGGCGTCAATCAGCAGCGTGCCCGGGGGGGCGGAGAGCTGGCGGCCATCGACGGTGAAGTTGATGGTGGTTGGGGGTGCGGCAGCGGGAGTCGACATAGTTAGCTAATCGCAATCAGTTGGTCGGGCGAGGTGAAAGGGACAACATTCTCGCGCAGACGGGCTTCAAATTCTTCGCGGAACTTCTCCACGAAAGCAATGGTGGGCATGGCAGCGGCATCGCCAAGCGGGCAGAAGGTGCGGCCCAGCATGTTTTTAGAGAGTTCGGAGATGAGGTCGATGTCGGCACGGCGGCCGGTACCTTCGTCCATGCGGGTGAGAATTTTACGGAGCCAGGTGGTCCCTTCGCGGCAAGGGATGCACCAGCCGCAGGACTCGTGAGCGTAGAAGCGCATGGTGCGGAGCGCGACCTTGACGATGTCGGTGTCTTCGTCCATGACCATCATGCCGCCGGAGCCGGCCATGGTTTTCATGCGCGCGTAATTGTCGTAATCCATCGGGAAGTCGCACTCGTCGGCTTTGAGTACGGGAGAGGAGGAGCCGCCCGGGATGACAGCCTTGAGCTTTTTACCGTTGCGAATGCCACCGCAGACTTCGTAGATCATCTTCTGCATGGAGAAGCCGAGGGGGACTTCGTAGACGCCGGGCCGGTTGACGTGGCCGGAGACGCAGAGCATGCGGGTGCCGCCGTTTTTGGGTGTCCCGATGTCGGCGTAGGCTTGACCGCCCATACGCAGGATGGCGGGCACGGTAGCGAAAGTTTCGACGTTGCTGAGAACGGTAGGCGAGGCGTAGAGGCCACTGACGGCCGGGAAGGGGGGACGGATGCGCGGGATGCCACGTTTGCCTTCGAGCGATTCGAGCAGCGCGGACTCTTCGCCGCATTCGTAAGCACCGGCACCAGTGTGAGTGTAGAGATCAAAGTCGATGCCGCTGCCTTTGATGTTCTTGCCGAGGAAGCCGTGGGCGTAGGCTTCGGCAAGGGCCTTGTCCATGATTTCGATGAGGTAGCGATACTCACCGCGGATATAGATGTAGCCGAGTTTGCAGCCAATGGTGCGGGCGGCGATGAGGCAGCCTTCGATGAGCTGGTGCGGATCGTTCTGCATGAGCAGGCGATCTTTGCAAGTGCCGGGTTCGGATTCGTCGGCATTGACGACGACATATTTCGGTTTGGGATTATCGCGGGGGATGAAGCTCCACTTCAAGCCGGTGGGGAAACCGGCACCGCCACGACCGCGCAGATTCGAGAGTTTGAGTTCGCCGATGATCTGCTCCGGGGTCATGTCGATCGCCTTCAGGAAGGCCTGATAGCCTTCGTCCGCGAGGTAGGTGCCGATCGAAGCCGAGTCGGGGCGGCCGAATCTTTTGCTGATGATCCGTACTTCATCGGGATGTGGTTCGTTGAACATTGAGATGCTCCTTAGTGCCTATTGAACCTTCTGAATCGAGTCGAGTAACCGATCCAGTTTTTCGATCGTGACGTGGTGGTGGTAGTCGAAGCCATCGACGACACAGGGGGCCCACGAACAGGCGCCGGCGCATTCCACTTCTTCGAGAGAGATCAGGCCGTCGGCGGTGACTTGTTTGTGTCCGATACCGAGGCGTTTGGTGGCATGGTGCCAGAGTTCTTCACCACCCATGAGAAGGCAGGCGATGTTGGTGCAGATTTGAACGTGATGCTTGCCCATGGGCTGCTTGTTGAGCATCGAATAGTAGCCAACGACTTCTTCCACCTGCAGAGGGGAAACTTCACATCGCCTGGCGACTTCTTCGACCAGTTCCGGCGAGACCTGGCCGAGTTCGTCCTGCGCGTAGACGAGCATTGGAATGACGGCCGAACGCTTGCGGCCTTCCGGATAACGGGACCAGATATCCTGGAGTATTTTTTCGGTTGCGGGAGTGAAGGTCATGTTAACGGTCTGTATCTCCGAGTACGAAATCCATGGAGCCCATGCTGGCGACGGTGTCGGCGATCAAGCCGCCTTCGCACATCACACCGAGGCCCTGAATGTTGCCGAAGCTTGGGGTACGCATGTGGACGCGGAAGGGTTTGGAGGTGCCGTCGGAGACGACATAGTAGCCGAGTTCGCCGCGCGGGGATTCGATCACCTGATAGACCTCGCCGGGCGGGACGCGGAAGCCTTCAGTGACGATCTTGAAATGGTAGATCAGGGCTTCCATCTGGGTCTTCATTTTTTCGCGCTGCGGAAGAACGACCTTGGGCGCGTCGGCTTGCACCGGGCCTTCGGGCATGCCTTCGAGGGCCTGGCCCATGATGCGCAACGACTGGCGCATTTCTTCCATGCGTACACGGTAACGCGCGTAGACGTCGTTCTCAGTGCGGATGGGCACGTCAAATTCAAAATTCTGGTAGCCCGAGTAGGGCTCGTCTTTGCGGGCGTCCCAAGGGATACCTGCGGCGCGAATCATGGGGCCGGTGATGCCGAGGGCGAGCATAGTATCGACGGGGACCGTGCCGACCCCGATGGTGCGGTTTTTCCAGATCGGGTTGTTGTCGAGCAGCGTTTCGTATTCGTCGATTTTCGAGGGGAACATTTCGATGAATTTCTTTGTCGCGGCAAGACCGCCGCGCGGGTGATCGAGGGCAAGACCGCCGATGCGGAAGTAGCTGGTCATCAGGCGCTGGCCGCTGAACATTTCAAAGATTTTGAGCAGCTCTTCACGGTCGCGGGTGCAGTAAAAGAACATCGACATTGCGCCCAGGTCGAGGGCATGGGTGCCGAGCCAGACGAGATGGGAATTGATGCGCGTGAGTTCGGTGAGCAGCACACGTGTCCAGACGGCGCGGGGTGGCACTTCAATGCCGAGCAGCTTTTCAACGGCGAGGCAGTAGCAGAGGTTGTTTGAGAGGCAGGCGAGGTAATCGACGCGATCGGTAAGCGTAACTACCTGCTGGTAAGTTTTGGTTTCGCACTGCTTTTCGATGCCGGTGTGGAGGAAACCGATTTCGGGCTGGGCCTTGACGACAGTTTCTCCGTCGAGCTCAAGGACAACGCGGAGCACGCCGTGAGTGGAGGGGTGCTGCGGACCCATGTTGAGGGTCATTCT
>JBKJSR010000306.1:0-3395 GCA_046594355.1 Bryobacter sp. | reverse complement strand
CGCGTTGACCGGCTTTAATGACGCCTCTCACGTAGAATATCTGACTGCTGTCGTTGTCAACCTTGGCCGCTCACGAAAAGAATTACGACGAGGCGAACAGCCTTGTGGAGAAAGCCGCCAAGGTTGACAACGACAGCAGTCAGATATTCTACGTGAGAGGCGTCATTAAAGCCGGTCAACGCGATTTCAAGGGCGCAGTAGAGGATCTGGAAGCGGCCATTAACAAAGACGAACGCCACGCTTACGCGCACTACTATGCAGGGCTTTCTTATAACGCCCTCAAGCGGCCCGACAAAATGATCGATCATTTTCAAAAGTTCATGAAGTTGGCAAGTAAAGCACCGGAGGCGGGCCGCGTCCAGTCCATTTTAAGGGCTACTCGGTAATCGGTCTCGGGCATGGCGATACTTCGGAACAAGGCGGCGCGTCGGAGTGTTCTGGCGTTAGGTGCGGTGTTGCTGTTGTTGGTGATGGTCCTCGTATGGCTCACACGATCCGATTGGGCTCGCGAGGCCGTTTTCGCCAGATTACGAGAAGGCTTGCGCCAGCAGAATATTCTCGTCGAAAGCGGGAGTCTCGACTTCGACTTGCCCGGCCTGCGTGCGAGCCTCCGCGATCTGAAATTGCGCGCCATGCACGCTCCAGGACTTCCGGCGATCGCTACCATCAGGAGCATTGAGGTAGCCTTCAATCGAGCTACTCTGACCACTCGCTCGCTCGACCTCAATTCTGCAACTGTCACGGGCTTGAAAATTCACGTTGTGATTGACAAGGATGGCCAGAGTAATATTCCGAAGCCACCCGCGACCACTGGTACTGAACCAGCTCTCAATTGGCTGATTCGTCAATTGTCCGTTCCCGAGGGATCCTTCCTCTTCGAAGACCGTCGGCAAGATGTAACCGCGTCTATAGATCCGTTCGTATTCAGCATGACCGGTTCGCCCGTCACCCGCGAGCACTCGTTTCGCCTCACAACTTCGAAGCCGGGCGAAGTGATCTCTCAGGGCCGACGCCTGCCACTCGAGCAGTTGTCCGTCTCGGGCTTGATCGAGAAACATGGGCTGCGTATCGATCAAGCCACGCTTGCCAGCGGATCGACACGCATGAATGTACAGGGGCGTGTGGATTTTAGCGGAAGTCTTGGACTTAAGACCTCCGCGACAATCGATACGGCTCCTCTCGCCGGCTTTCTTGGAATCGCCGAACGCGTCGGTGGCCGATTGCGGATCGAAGCCACGGCTACAGGTGAGATGGACAAGTTGAAAGTGCGCGGAACCGTCTCGGGACAGCAACTTTCGCTTGAGGACTATTCGAATATCAACCTTGCCGCCCAAGCCAATTACGATGCCGCAACGGGACGAGTGCAGTTGGCGGAATCCACCATTCAGTCGCCCGAGGGATCCGCGAAACTTACGGGCGATTTTGCACTCGTCGCAGCGGCCATTCCCGCAGGTGATAGCCGGATTAGAGCCCGGGTCGATACATTGAATGTCGATCGGCTGGTACGGATGGCCAAATTGCCAATCACCCCGGCCTCCACTGTCTCGCTTATGATCGACGCAACGTGGCCCGTTCTCGATTTTCAGAAAGCGAATGCCACAGGAACGCTGCGCTTAACACCGACCCAACTCGACGCGGCACTCAACCGTCTGCCCATCGCCGCCGACATCGGTATCAGCGGTCGTTTAGATCAGTTGAAGGCCGACGTGCGCTCGCTGAGCGCGGCCGGAATGGAGGGCTCGGGGACTTTCTATCTGGCACAGCAAAGCAAACTGAGCGGCACTTTTGCGATTGGCTCAAAGAGCCTGGCCACAGTGCTACGGCAAACCAATTTACTGCGGGCGAAGCATGTGGCGATTGACGGCCTCGATGGCCGTGTAGAGATGCAAGGCACCGTCGGCGGCACGATACTCGCGCCAGCCGTTCAGGCCTCGATCTCGGGCGAAAGCCTGCAAGCGAAAGGCGTCCAGGGCGCCACGCTGATCAGCGGCCTCAGCTATGCCGGGAATTTGGTTACGATACAAGGTCTCGCGCTGGACTGGAAAGGTCAGACACTGCTGGCCGACGGCACAATTGACTTGAAGAGCACTGCACTCGATGTTACAGCCCGCACGCAGAACGTAAAACTCGAGAAGCTACTGAGTGGACCTGTCTCGGGAGCACTTACTGCCGAAGTACACGCCACAGGCACGCTGGATCAACCAATCGCCGCCATTCACATTCAAGGCGAACAACTTGTTGCCTATTCGGAGCCTTTGGGCGCTCTGGTGGCGAAGGCCGACCTAAACGGGAACGTGCTGAACATCAGCGATCTGCGCCTGCTCGACAAGGGCCTAACGGCGACTGGCACCTACCAACTCGCCACCGGTGCCTACACGCTCGACGCACAGGCCGCAGCCATGAAAATGAATTTTGGCACGGTCGGCTTTGTGGCAAAAGGGGCCGGCAATATAGACAATCCGCAACTGGATATTAAGGCTTCCGCGACGCATCCCGAATATGGACCGCTCGATCTCACCGCCGCCATCAGCGACCATATCGCCGAATTGAAAGCCGGTGCTCCCAAATACAGCGCCACCGCTACAGGCCGAGTGGGGATCGATGCACCTTACCCCGCCACCTTCGCCCTCCAAGCCAGCGCGATTCCGCTCGGATCGAGCCTGCCGGTCACGGGGACTGTTCGCGTCAGCGCCCAAGGTCAAGGCGAGATCGAGCACTGGCAAAAAGGTTTTGCCAAGCTGAGCGCCGAAGTAGTTGAGGTGAAGTGGAACAACGAAGCCATCACCACTCAGGGCCCGATCGAGGCTGAGTTTTCGAATGGCATTTTCGCGGTGAAGCCCGTGCAAATACTCGCCGCCGGTTCCAGCGTCTCCTTAGACGGCAGCCTGCCGATCGATCCCAAGTCGACGGAAGGGTCGCTACGTTTTAACGCTGAAGTCGACCTGGCGAGTATCCGCAGGCTGACTCCAGACTGGCAGAACCCAGTCGATGCCAGCGGCAAACTGATCGTCAATGGTAATGTGCGCGGCAACCTGCAGCGCATTGAACCCACGGCCACCATCTCACTGCGTGACGGAACAGTAATTCCCAAAGGCCTGAATCCCATCTCCGGCCTTCAACTCGATGCGCAGTTGCAGAATGGAACGCTCCTGCTGGAACGGCTTACCGGTACGTGGGCTAAGGCGCAACTCAGTGCCAGCGGCGAGTTTCCGCTAGGCCTGCTGCCGGCAAATTTTCCAGTTCAGTTCGCGCGCAAGTCCGGCCCGGCAAACATGACTTTCGACGGTGCGGGGTTGGACATAGCGTCGATTGAGGGCGTGCCTGCCAACACCAGCGGAACCGTATCGGTGCATATCGAGGCAGAGTCTTCGACGGCGGACATAGCGAGCCTGAAA